>CAZMRS010000138.1:0-6509 GCA_964568435.1 uncultured Boseongicola sp.
GTGAGGTTCTACGAACTCGACGCCCTGAACCACGTCAACAATGTCGTGTTCCTCAAATGGTTCGAAACCATTCGCGTGGCCTACGTTCAGGACTACGGGTTGACCGACTACTCTGCCACCGACGACGATCCACAACTTGTTGTGCGCCACCTGACCGCGGACTACCTCGCACCGATGTATCAGAACGAGACCTACACCGTTGCAGCGCGAACCCGTCTGATAAAGCAGTCCAGTTTCGTCATGGAATACGCCGTCGCGACCAACGGTGAAGTTCGCGCAACGGGAGACTGCGTTGTGATCAGTCTCGAACAAGATGGCCGCACACGTCGCGCCCATGCCTCTGCCGCTGTTCAAACCATTTTGGATCGCGACAACGCAGAAGACGCACGCTAAGCGCGCTTCACTTTCGCCGCCTCGTAAAGCTCGCGCAAATGCGCATCTTCAATGCCAAGCTGTTCTAAACGCTCTACAATATTCTCAATATATTCAAAGCTGGACCCAAAAAGCCCCTCACCTCTGGCGAGATAACTTATCTTCTCATCCCAAGTGAGATCACCTTGGATAATGTCCGCCTCGTGGTCGGCTAAAAAGGCCAGAACTTCGATTTCATCATCCGCTATCTCGGCCCTCAGAAAGACGGGATGATAGGCGGGCGCGATATACTCCCGCCGCCAGATCATCGAAGACTCCTCTTCAAGAACGTCCCGCGCGACCCGAAAAGCGAGCCCATCGCAATTACCGCCAACATCCAACACTGCTTGCAAACCCGGGGACTCGACAGTGCCGCGCCCGCCGAAATCATCTTTCAGAATGAATTGCCGCGAATGGCCGGGCACGTGAGCACGACGCACCTCAGCAAAGTAAAAGCCCGGGTCCCACATGAGCGAGCCATACGCGAAAACCCAAAGGTCCTGATCTCGGCGATCCGCCAGCGCTGCAGTTCGGTTCGCTTCCCTTTGTTCATCGGTGTAGCAATCGCTTGTATCAATCCCGTTTTCTTCCAGCCAGGCAAACGTCGCCGCCATATCTTGTTTTCGAAAGCTCGACGCCTCGGGATCGTTAATCAGACCGCGTAATCTGGGATGGTGGATAAACGGATCGCTCATGGACGGGCATCCTTTAGCACCGTCACAAAACGGTCAATGGCGCTCCCCTCGACCGACCAATCGCAGACAAGGCGGCCCAAAAGCATCTCTTGCGGGTTGTCGCCCTCAAGCTGTCCCTCTTCGATGTAATAGTAGCCACCTGCATCCATTGCAGCCTGATGCCGGAACCGCGGCATACGGAAAAAGATCATGTTCGCCTGCCGCTCGAACTCGAAACTAACATCCTCAATTTCAGCAAGACCTGCTTCAAGTCGTGCCGAGTTCGCGTTCGCCTGACCCGCCATATTCAACCAGAGATCATCGGTCAGATACGCCAACACTTGCGCCGCCAGGAACCGCGATTTTGAGAAAACCATCGCCGCGCGTTGCTGCCTACGACGAAATTCTTCGGCTCTTGCCGCATCAAAGATGATCGCAGCTTCGACGGCCATCGCCCCATTCTTGGTCGCCCCAAACGACACCGCGTCGATCCCGGCCCTCCAACTCATCTCGGCTGCACCGACACCCAGTGCCGCACACGCATTCGCAAATCGCGCGCCGTCCAAATGCACTGGAACACCGAACTCACGCGCGACTTTCGTTAAAGACGACAGTTCATTCAGCGAATACATCCGCCC
Source organism: uncultured Boseongicola sp. (assembly GCA_964568435.1). Taxonomy (GTDB): domain Bacteria; phylum Pseudomonadota; class Alphaproteobacteria; order Rhodobacterales; family Rhodobacteraceae; genus Boseongicola. Next base: position 1,724 of record CAZMRS010000138.1, read on the forward strand.
CCGCTCGGTAACTTGCGTCACCGAAACCGGACCGCGGCCCGATTGTTGCAAATTTGAAGGATCGAAGGCCGATATCGCCTCTTTCAGCTCCAAATTGTTGAATTTGTCTATGTCAGATCCAACGGGAACAATCTTTGCTCCGCCCGAAAACGCCTCCGGCGCGTGACATTCATCCACATTTATGTGCGAAAAACGCGATGCAAAAATCGCGTCCCATGGCCGTGCCATCGACGCCAGCAAAAGTGAGTTGGCCGCCGTCCCCGTCGGCACCAGAAATACCGCCGCCTCTGGGGCCTCGAACACTTCACGCACCTTTTCAAGCGCCGCTGCGGACAGTGCATCATTTCCGTATGCCGGTGCTGATCCGTCGTTCGCGGCGACGATCGCTTCCATGATCTTCGGATGAACAGGCCCGTTGTTGTCAGAGGCGAACTTCATGTCAGGTCCTCGATGATATGCTCTTCCCATTCCTCTTCCGGCACTTCGAACTCGGGAACAGTCCAGCCCTGAACGGAAATCCCGGCGTCGTGAACCGATTGCGCTGTGCCGGATACCAGCGGGTGCCAATCGTTAAGTGGCTTGCCCTCGTGCAGGAGACGATACGCGCAGGTGCGCGGCATCCAATAGGCAATCTCGTCAATATTGCTTGGCTTCAGTACGACGCAATCGGGAACGAACTGCTTGCGAATATCGTATTGTGCGCACCGACAGGCCTCTCCGTCCAGCAATCGGCAGGCCACCCGCGTAAACGCAATTTCCTGCGTGTCCGGGTCTTCCAGCTTATTCAGGCAACACCGACCGCACCCGTCACACAGCGCCTCCCATTCCCGGGAGTTCATGTTCTTGAGGGGGACGCGCTCCCAGTACCGATCACGAAGACCGTCGCGATTGATGGGATCCTTGTCGCTCAATCGAGCCCCGCAAGTATATCGCGCGCCCGAGCCGAATCCGCATCCATCTGCGTAATCAACGCTTCAAGGCTTTCGAATTTTTCTTCGGGACGAAGATACTCGACCAATGCAACCGACATCTCAGCGCCGTAGAGATCTCCCCTGAAATCAAAGACATGCGTCTCAAAATTGGGAACATTCTCACCAAACATCGGGCGAACACCCAAAGATGCCACGCCGTCGTAAGTCCCTGCATTGTCGCCACTCAGAACATCCAGACGCACGGCATAAACTCCGAACTTCGGGGCATGCAAACCGGCAATCGACATATTTGCTGTCGGATACCCCAACTCGCGCCCGCGCTGATCGCCCTTTTCGACGACACCTTCGATGCGATGATGGTGACCCAACATTGACGCCGCATCTCGCGGGCGACCGTCGCTCAACGCAAGGCGTATCTGCGTCGACGAGACTTCAAGCCCGCTGAACTCGACCAGCTCGGCAATCCGAACACCAAACCCGAACTTTGCGCCAAAAGCCTCCAGATCAGATGCCGTGCCGCTTCGACCCTTTCCAAACCGGAAATCCGAGCCCACCGTCACATGTGAAAGCCCTAGCCGTTCTGCCAGAATATCTTGCGCGAACGCCTCCGGGCTTAACTCCGAAAGTGCCGCGTTAAACGACAGCTCGTACAAATGGGCGACGCCGAGTTTCTCCAACCTGTGCGCGCGCGCTTCAGCGCTCATCAAGCGGAAAGGCGCACTATCGGGTGCAAAGAACTCCCGTGGATGCGGCTCAAACGTGACGACACCCAAAGGCGAGTCGGCGGCTGCGGCTGCCTGTTCCAAAATCGCTTGATGTCCAAGATGCACGCCATCGAAATTGCCAATCGCCACCGTGGCACCACGGTCGCTTGGATCAAGGTAAACGGTATCTCGATGGATGCGCATGAATGTCCCGTAGCGCTCCCGCGCGGGACCCGCAACCCTCAGTCGAACTTGGCCGACGGCGCAAGCACGGTTGCTTCACCTTTCAACACAGGTTTTCCTTCGACAAGGCACCGGGTATCCAGTTTAACCCGTCGACGGGAATAGTCGATTTCCATGACTTCGACTTCTGCGCGCACCATGTCTCCCGGGCGTACCGGAGCAAGAAATTTCAAGGACTGTCCAAGGTACACAGTCCCGTGCCCTGGCAGTTGCTCGCCAATTACGGCCGAGATCAAGCCAGCTGTCAGCATCCCATGCGCAATGCGGCCACCGAAAATCGTGTCCGCGGCATAGGCGTCATCGAGATGTACAGGGTTACGGTCAGTCGAAACCTCCGCGAACAATTCAATATCGCGGGTCGTCACTTCCTTCATCAAAGTCCGCACCATCCCGACTTCGATGTCTTCTATAACGATTGTGCCGCGGGGCTGGTTGTCCAACATCCCGAATCCTTCTCGCAACTTTATGACCTATTTCGGCCCAATTATGAAAGTTAATTACTCAGAGGATTTGAAAAAGCAAGAACCATTTCGCCGCAGAGCAGCATTTTTGAGTCAGAGACGCAGATTCTCAGTCACGACAACCGGTCCAAGTCCTTGCTCGAGCGTCGTGTAATTTTCTTGTTCTGGTTCAAGGCGAACAAGTGCCGTCAGCCCGAGTATAAGGACGGCCAGCGTCCAAACCGGCAAGGCCCCCGCCCTGTCCTTCATAAATGGCAGCATGGTATTAACCATGTCCTGCAAATGTGGCGAAAAAACGGCGCGACCGTCAGGTATTGCGGATGACTTTTGCGAAGTTATCGAAGATCGGTTCAGCGGCCGCGATCAAGGCGCCGGTTTCATGCACCGCGTCGTCACCTTCGAGAGCCTCGACCAATGCGCCACCTTCTTTGGCAATCAAAACGCCGGCTGCGATGTCCCAGGTGTGCAACCCGCGTTCCCAAAAACCGTCGTAGCGGCCAGCAGCCACATAAGCCAGATCAAGCGCCGCAGAACCGTAGCGACGCACACCAGCACATACAGGCATAATCCTCGCAAGGTCCTGCAGTGTCTCGGGCAGGTCTTTCCGACCGCCCCAAGGAATTCCCGTCGCGAAGATGCTTTCGATCATCCGTGACCGCGCAGAAACGCGGATACGCGTTTCATTCATCCAAGCACCTTGGCCCTTCTCAGCGAAGAAACACTCGTCCTTTGTCGGATCATAAACAACGGCCGAGACAATCTCGCCCTTATGCTCAAGTGCAATCGAAACAGCCCAATGTGGCAAGCCATGCAAAAAGTTTGTCGTCCCATCGAGCGGATCGACAATCCATCGGCGCGTCGGGTCTTTCCCCTCCACCGCGTCGCTCTCTTCGCCCACCCAACCATATGTCGGGCGTGCAGCCATCAACTCGTCGCGAATGATCTCTTCAGCCCGGATATCTGCCCGACTCACAAAGTCGCCCGCACCCTTCGTCGACACCTGGAGGTTCTCAACTTCGCGAAAGTCCTTGGAAAGCGAGCGCCCCGCCTTGCGTGCGGTCGCGATCATGACGTTAAGATTGGCGCTGCCTTGCATTGGATAAACCTTTTTGGTGATCGGGGCCGTTTACGGAAGCCAACGCGCCGGAGCAAGCCCAAATCACCCTACTTAAAAAGGTCTGCCGTGAAACGAGGTTCTAAGGTAAGCTCGGAACTGCAATGGGGATGCCAACAAGAAACAAGGAACACAAACAGTGGAACAGTTACTCGCACAACTTATAGGTGGTGCCGCGGGCGGCATTGGCGGTGGCAAGGCCGTTAAGGGTGCCGACATGGGCAACATGGGCAACCTATTGGCAGGCGCCATCGGCGGCGTCGGTGGCGGTCAGTTGCTCAGCGGTCTGCTATCTTCAGGTGCAGCTGTAGCCGGAGGCTTGGATATAGCAGGGCTCGCCGGCAATCTGGTCGGCGGTGGGGTCAGCGGCCTCGTCGTTCAAGTCGTTGTTGGTATGATCTTGAAGAAAGTCCGCGACTGAACGCGCACAAACGGGCCTTTGGTGGTTAGTCCGCCCAAGGCCCGTGAAAACCATCACCATCTTTGTCGACCCTTTGAAACCCGTGGCGGCCGAAGAAATCGCGCTGCGCTTGGATAATGTCAGTCGTGCCACGCGCACGCCGGATCGTGTCGAAGAACGACAAGGACGCCGCCATCGCAGGCACGGATTGGCCCGCTGCGATTGCGCCGGTGACGACACGTCGAAGCGCGGGAATGGTGTCTTTCAATGTGGACGAAAACGCTGGTGCCAATATCAACTGACCATGCGGCAGCTCATCGCGAATGGCGGACGAAATGTCGTCGAGAAGCGACGAGCGGATGATGCATCCTGCGCGCCAAATCTCGGCGACACGCGCCAGATCAAGCGACCATTCGAAATTGTCAGACGCAGCATCCAACAACGCCATCCCCTGCCCATACGTAATGATCCGAGCGGCCAATAGCGCTTCTTCCATATCTTTGTCGGACACCGACGAGGCTTCACCTGTTCCCGGAAACGTCTCTTCCGCAGTGGCGCGCGTACCGCGCAAAGCCGACCAGGACCGCGCAGCCACAGCACTCTCGATTGCAGTCGCAGATTGGCCAAGCGTCAGCGCCTCAATCACGGTCCAACGTCCAGTGCCTTTTTGCCCGGCTTGGTCAAGAATGACATCGACGATGGGCTTTCCGGTCTCAGTGTCAGCTGTCGACAGGATCTCTCCTGTGATTTCAATCAGATACGACTGCAACGACCCTTCATTCCAAGCTTTGAACAGCGCTGCCATCTCTGGCATGCTTCGCCCGTCTGCGCGCAACATGCCGTAGGCTTCAGCGATCAGCTGCATGTCCGCGTATTCAATTCCGTTGTGCACCGTTTTTACAAAATGCCCAGCGCCATCTGAACCAAGAAAG
>CAZMRS010000139.1:0-4853 GCA_964568435.1 uncultured Boseongicola sp.
TATGACGGCTCGGCGCATGACCGCAGGCGATGCCATCTTTGCCGGATTCGCTGATTATTACATCGATGAAGGCAATTGGCCGGCGCTGATTTCGGAACTTATCGAAACCGGCGATTGGACGCAGATTGACGCCGCCTGCGAAGAACGTCCAGAGAGCGAAATCGAATCTCAAACATCTGAAATAAATGCATATTTTGGTGGAGAGACGGTTCGCGATACTGTGAGCCTGCTTTCGCATTCAAACAGCGCTTTTGTCCAAGACGCGCTGACGAGACTTCGCAGAAACGCACCACTTGCAGTCGCGGGCGCCATGGAGTTGGTGCGTCGCGCGCGCATACGCGATCGCATCGACGAGGCGCTTAGAAACGAGTATCGTTTTGCCCATCGCTTGGCGGAGCAAGGCGACTTTCAGGAAGGCATTCGGGCTGCCATAATTGACAAAGACCGGACGCCGTCTTGGGCCCATAAAGACCTGGGAGAGCCCAGTGCGATGGATGTTGCATCCATGCTATTCCCGCTCGGCCCAGACGAATTGAAGATTGGAGGCAACGCATGAAGATCGGATTTATCGGACTTGGAAACATGGGTGCGCCGATGGCTGCTAACCTGAAAGCTGCCGGGAACGACGTGATTGGTTTTGACACCGTTGCCAGCCCCGACGGCCTTCCGATGGCACAGAGCGCCCAAGCTGCTGTTGATGGCGCGGATGTTGTCATCACGATGTTGCCCAACGGAACGATACTGCGGGCAGTCGCATCTGATATCTTGGATCACATGAAGGGCGGCTCACTGCTCCTTGATTGCTCAACCGTGGAGGTCGACAGCGCGCGGGCTGTGGCTGCAGAGGCCGAGCAGCGCGGGATTATGGCCTTAGATGCGCCGGTCTCGGGTGGGATTGGCGGGGCTTCGGCCGGGACCCTCACGTTTATGGTGGGTGGCGCGGATGACGCCTTCAAGATCGCGGCGCCGCTGTTCGAGGTGATGGGTCAGAAAGCGGTGCATTGTGGCCCGTCCGGCAATGGTCAGGCCGCGAAGATCTGCAACAACATGATCCTTGGTTCAACGATGATCGCAACTTGCGAGGCCTTCGCTTTGGCCGACAAGCTTGGGCTCGATCGGCAGTCGATGTTCGATGTGGTATCAACATCGTCCGGGTACAGCTGGTCGATGAATGCCTACTGCCCGGCCCCCGGAATTGGGCCAACATCACCGGCTGACAACGACTACCAACCAGGCTTTGCGGCTGAGCTTATGCTGAAGGATTTGCGCCTGTCACAACAAGCCGCTGAATCTGCTGACGCCGACACCCCAATGGGTCGGACGGCACGCGATCTTTATGCACAGTTTGTCGAGGGCGATGGAAAGTCGGGTTACGATTTCTCGGCGATGCTACCGTGGTTTGAAAAACGCGGACGTCACTGAGTCCAATTGACCGGGATCAATGCGTGGACAGCAGCACCGGACTATCTTGCAAAGAGATAGTGAAAGGAGCTGCGTATGCTGACGAAAAATGTGGGAAAACTTGACCGAATTGTCCGCGTCGCTTTGGGTCTGGCCCTACTTGTCGCGTATTTTGCATTGCCCGACAGCGCCATTAGATGGTTGTTCCTTATCGGTATAATTCCGCTGGTGACAGGACTCGTGTCCTTCTGTCCGCTATATACGATCCTTGGCCTTTCGACCTGTCCACAGAAAGGCTAGTGTCCGGCTGACGGCCGCTTTTCAGGGAACACGCGAGAGAACATTGGGACGATTGCCCTTGTGACAATCGGGATGAGCGCGAGTCCCAAAACAAACCCGATGATCCCATCAAGGACCGCCGTCACGAACCAGGATACAAATCCTTGAGCTATGCCCACCTTGCCGGCCACTGCTTCGGCGGCTTTTTTGATCGTTTCGTATGGCCAATGCCAGCCGAGCACATCAACGCCATGGACAATGATGTTGCCGCCAACCCAAAGCATGGCTGCGGTTCCGATTACGGAGATCGCGGTCATAAGTGAGGGCATAGACTTTACAAGCCAGCGACCGAAGGCACGCGTCGCCGAGAGGCGACCTATTTGTGCGAGCTTGATGCCTGCGTCATCCATTTTTACGAGAAGAGCGACGGCACCATAAACCAGCGCGGTGATGCCAATCGCAACGATGGCGAGCACAACCCCAGATGTCACCCAATCATCGCTTTCGATGGCCGCGAGAGAAATCGTCATAATTTCAGCCGACAGAATGAAGTCCGTTTTGATTGCGCCCTTGACCCGTTCTTCTTCAAGATGCTCCGGATCTTGTGGCGGCGTATCGTCCCCGGGTCCGTGATCATGCGGATGGAGTACGTGCCAGATTTTCTCGGCACCTTCGAAGCATAGGTAACATCCGCCCAGCATGAGAAGTGGGGTAAGTAGCCAAGGCAAGAAGGCCGACAGAAGTAGAGCCGCGGGCAAGAGGATTACGAGTTTGTTGAAGAAAGACGCCCGAGCGATCTTCCAGATGATGGGTAGTTCGCGCGCTGCAGGGAGACCTGTGACGTATTTTGGTGTGACCGCTGCATCGTCGATGACGATCCCCGCAGCCTTGGCACCCGCCTTGGCAGCGTCGTCAAGAACGGTTGCGCCCACTTTGGAGCCAATCTTGGCTGCCTGGCCGGCGACATCGTCGACCTGAGCGGCAGCGAGTTTGGCGATGGCTGCAACATCGTCGAGAAGCGCGAGAAGTCCACTCATAAAACCTGCAATCTCCAACTATTGACTAGCTTAAACACACTTAATCCAAGCCATAAGCGAGACCAACGTCGTTCTTCGAGGGGATTCATATTTCCTTCTCAAACCTGTCTAAAAGGCCACGTTGAACCCTTTGACGAACGGACAACACTTAGGGGAAAAGACGCAAGAGTCGTCGCGGATCATCTGTGGAGATTTTGTTGGAACGGCTTCGCCAATCCCCGACCGACCCTGACTTTGTGCAGGACCCCTACCCGTTTTATCGCCGCGCCCGAGCATTGGGACACTTAGTGTTTTGGGAAGACTATGGATTGCCGATGGCGACGACCCACGAGGCGGTCAGTCGTGTGTTGAAATCGCGTAAAATGGGGCGTGAGATTCCAGAAAAGAAACGCAAGCCTGTGCGCCCGGAACTGGCGCCATTTTACGCGGTAGAAGCACATTCCATGTTGGAGCTGGAGCCGCCGCGGCATACGCGGTTGCGTGGTCTGGTTTTGCGCGCATTCACGACACGGCGCATTGCAGAGTTGGCGCCTGAAATTTCTATGGTCGCGGATCAGTTGATCGACGCGTTTCCAGACGAACCCTTTGATTTACTTGAAGCTTATGCACAGCAGGTGCCTGTTATTGTGATTGCGCGGCTCTTGGGCGTGCCCGAGTCGATGGCTCCACGGCTCTTGGATTGGTCGAACCGCATGGTGGCGATGTACCAGTCGCGCCGGACAACGGAGATCGAGGATCAGGCGGCGGCAGCGGCGCAAGAGTTCTCGGATTTCATGCGGGCGTATGTAGATGAACGGCGATCGTCTCCTGCAAATGATCTGATTTCTGAATTGATTGCCGCGGAAGAGGATGGGTCGCGGCTTTCAACGGATGAGCTGATTACGACCTGCATTCTTCTGCTGAATGCGGGGCATGAGGCGACGGTGCATAGTATAGGCAACGCGGTTCGGCACTTGGCGGGTCGGCCGGAGCTACAGACCGAGATGAGCCCTGAGCGGATTGAGTATGCGGTTGAAGAGTGTCTGCGTTTCGATCCGCCGCTGCATATGTTTACGCGACATGTCTATGAGCCAGTTGAGATTTTGGGGACGCGTTTTGAACCGGGCGACGAAGTGGGGTGCCTGTTGGGGTCAGCTTGCCGAGACGATGCTATCTGGCCGAATGGGGATAAATTCGATCCGAACCGAGATATCGTGAAGAACACCGCATTCGGCGCTGGCATCCACTTTTGCGTAGGGGCTCCATTGGCGCGACTTGAGCTGCAGATCGCCCTTCCGATCCTGTTTTCGCGGTGTCCAAATTTGCGCCTGACGGAAGAGCCGAAGGTCGCAAATCTGTATCATTTCCGGGGACTTGAGCGGCTTATGGTCGAAATCTGAGGCGCGTCAGATCGGCAGCATCGTCGTTGATTTGATCTCCTCCATCGAGAGCAGAGCCGTGACGTTGTAGATCTGCACCTCAGAGATCAGTGCCTGGTAAAAATCATCGTAGGCGCGTGCGTTTCGGACCCGCACTTTCAAGATGTAATCAATGTCGCCCGCGAGGCGATGTGCCTCCATGACTTCGGGACGCTCATTGAGTGCCTTGAGGAAACGCGCTTGCCAGTCGGCTTCATGTGCAGACGTCCGAATTAAAACGAAAAAACAGGCTTCGAACCCGAGCGCTTCGGCATCTAGTAAGACTGTCTGCTGACCTATTACGCCCGCGTCTCGCATTTTGCGAATTCGGTTCCAAACGGGCGTCTTGGAAGAGCCGACCTGACGGGCAATTTCGTCAAGAGATTGAGCTGCATCAGCCTGCAGGGATGCGAGGATTTTCCGATCCAGCTCGTCGAGTTGCACAGCCATTCCATTTCCTTTGCAAATTCAGAACAAATCATCCTGTTTCGCGGCAAATACAAACATATGTCCTTATCTGCAAGCAAGTTATCGTCTTACTTGGGAAATTATTCTATATCTGACAGGAATTGCACCGGAGCCGTTCTGTTATGAAGCACTTTCCTGTTTTTGTCGCCGTTGAGGGTCGTCGCATCGTTGTGTCTGGCGGTGGCGAAACGGCCATGGCGAAACTACGCCTGCTTCTAAAAACCGAGGCGCATCTGACCGTGATTTCATCGGACCCAATTGAGGGTGTTCG
>CAZMRS010000139.1:4953-6500 GCA_964568435.1 uncultured Boseongicola sp.
CACTCGCCCGCATCGGCAAAGCCTTTCGCGGCGCCGTCGAAGCGCTGCCGATGGGCCGCAAACGTCGGGCGTTCTGGTCGGAGTACTATGACGTCGCTGGCCCGAAGGCCTTTGATGAAGGCGGCGAAGACGATTTGCAGCCAACGCTTGAAGCTCTGCTTGAAAAGCACCTGGCCGTGAAACCGGAAGCCGGACATGTATCCTTTGTTGGGTCTGGCCCTGGCGACCCCGAGCTGCTGACGATCAAGGCGCGTCGGGCATTGCATGAGGCGGACGTGGTGATCCACGACCGTTTGGTGACTGCTGAGATTCTTGAGTTGGCGCGTCGCGAAGCCCTTATCATTGACGCCGGAAAAGAGGGCTTTGGCCCTTCGATGAAGCAATCGGACATTGATGCGCTTATCGTTGAGCATGCGCTAAACGGCGCCCATGTTGTGCGGCTGAAATCCGGTGATCCGACTGTGTTCGGACGTTTGGATGAAGAAGTTGACGCTGTGACCGGAGCTGGCGTGGCTTTCACCATTGTCCCGGGCATTACCTCGGCGTCCGCAGCTGTTGCATCCATCGGTCAGAGCTTGACCAAGCGTGACCGCAATTCATCGGTTCGGTTTGTCACAGGTCACGACATGAAGGGTTACGCCGAACAGGATTGGCGCACCCTCGCCGCTCCGGGCCAGGTCGCCGCGATTTACATGGGCAAGAAAGCGTCTCGCTTTGTCCAAGGTCGTCTGATGATGCACGGAGGATCTTCGGATACGCCTGTGACGGTGATCGAGAACGCATCACGTCCGGACCAACGCGTTTTGGAGAGCTCGCTCGCGACGCTCCCTGATGACATCGCTGGCGCCGAGATGAACGGCCCTGCCCTGATTTTGTACGGACTGAAGCCGCGAGCTTCAGAAGCCGCATTGAACACTTTGAAAGAGGAGATCGCGCTATGAGCCGCCGACCCTTCACCCCGAAAGTTGTGACCGCAAATGATCTGATCGAAGGCGATGCCGTGTGGCTGACCGCTGACGATCAGTGGACACGCGATATGGCCGAGGCCGAGTTGATCGATGACGAGGCCATCGCGCAGGACCGCCTGCTGTTCGCCATATCGCAGGCGAACATCGTGGTTGGTGCGTATCTGGTCGATGCCTCTGACAGCGCGGACGGGCCGGTTCCGGTGCATTTCCGCGAAACGTTTCGCACGCGCGGTCCTTCCAATTACGCCCATGGCAAGCAAGTCGGAGCCTGATGAATGTATACGTACAACGAGTTTGACGAGAAGTTTGTCCGTGAGCGCGTCGCGCAGTTTCGCGGACAGGTCGAGCGTCGGATCGACGGCTCCCTGAGCGAAGATGAGTTCAAGCCGCTTCGTCTGATGAACGGGCTTTATCTACAGCTTCACGCGTACATGCTTCGCGTCGCTATTCCTTATGGGACGCTGAATTCGGGTCAGATGCGCCAGTTGGCCTATCTCGCTGAGCGTTGGGACAATGGCTATGGCCATTTTACGACGCGCCAGAACATTCAGTACAACTGGCCCAAGCTGAAGGATGTTC
>CAZMRS010000140.1:0-6481 GCA_964568435.1 uncultured Boseongicola sp.
AGGTTCTCTGAAGCGTCTGAAAACAGACTACGTCGACCTTTATCAGTTCCACTGGCCGAACCGTGGCTCGTTCATGTTCCGTCAGAACTGGGATTTCAACCCGCAGAAGCAGCCCAGCCGCGCGGCCATCCTCGACAACTTTGCGGAAACTATGGAAGTGCTCAAAGACCTTGTAAAAGAGGGCAAAATGCGTGCCTTTGGGCTGTCCAACGACAGCGCATGGGGCACCATGAACTGGCTTGCTGCTGCCGAAAAGGTCGGCGGGCCGCGCGTGGCGACCATGCAGAACGAATACTCGTTACTCTGCCGCCTTTACGATACCGATATGGCCGAACTCAGCCACCACGAAGATGTCACGCTTCTGGCGTTCTCACCTCTCGCCACAGGGTATCTAACCGGCAAATATCGTGGCGGCGCTACGCCTGCGGGGTCGCGCAAGTCGATCAGCGACGGCATGGGTGGCCGCAACAGCCCGCGTGTCGACGAGGCCGTCGAGATCTACGCAGCCATCGCTGATAAATACGGCATCGATCTCACTCATATGGCCCTGCAGTGGACCCGCACCAGACCCTTCCCGACGATCCCGATTTTCGGCGCAACAACGGTGGATCAGCTGGCCCATATCCTGAAAGCTCCAAGCGTTGAATTGCCCGAAGAACTGCTAGCTGAGGTATCCAAAGCACACCGCAGCCACCCAATGCCGTATTAACCTTTTCCTGCGTTGCCCGCCCTCCGGCCCCCACCTAATGTCCGCATCAGAACGGGGGGTTCGGAGGACGACATGCCAGCGCAACGACGCGGCTTGATCATTGCTTGTCTCTCTCTGGCACTCATGGCGTGTCAGGAAGACGGACCCCGTGCTTCGTCCGAGACTTCTGATGTTCCCGACCCTTTGGCCGAGCTTCGCGAAAGCTGTGAACGCACTGGTGGGCGCTGGGGCAATAGCTCGGGAGACGTGCTCTTCACCTGTTTCCGCGACACACGCGACGCCAATCAGCAATGCCGCGCGGATAGTGACTGTGAGGATGTCTGCCTTGCACGCTCGCGCACTTGCGCACCCGTCACGCCGTTTCTCGGTTGCCACCAGGTCCTGACTGATGGTGGTCAGATCGCAACACAGTGCACCAACTGATGCGGTGGCTTGCTCTCCTCCCTCTGGCGCTAAGCGCTTGCGTCGCCTTCCCCGAATATCGGGATGCAGACGTGCCTATCTCGTCCATGGCGACGTTCGACCCACTGGAATACTCTGGAACCTGGTATGAGGTCGCCAGCTTCCCTGTGCCGTTTCAGGCTGGGTGCCGAAATACGACGGCCACATACTTGCCCCAGGACGATGGCACCTTGTCGATCCTGAACGCCTGTGAAACCGACACCGGGCCTGAAAGCATCGGCGGGACCGCGCGTATTGACGGTCCGGGGCGCCTGAAAGTTCGCCTTGATGGGGTCCCCTTCAGTTCTGACTACTGGGTCCTTTGGGTAGATGCGGATTACCGGACAGCTGTCGTCGGAACTCCGTCCGGGCGAGCGGGGTGGATCCTGAACCGCGAACCCGCCATTCCGGCGGACCGCCTCAAAGCGGCGCGCGATATTCTTGCCTTTAACGGCTACGACACGAGCAAATTACAAATGACCATGCAGGAGGCACCATGACCCGGAAAGTTGCGGTTATTGGGCTAGGCACACGTGGCGGCGACATTGCGCAGGCCTTTCACAAGGTTGGTTGGGCCGTCTCTGGTTTTGACCCCGATCCGGGTGCCGAGGGCGCGGTCGATCTTGGTAAGGATTGGTCCCGCGAGGCCACGATATCAGCCACTGTTCAAGGTGCCGACTGGATTGTCCTTTGTCTGCCGGAACGCCTCGAACTGCTGCAGATGGTTATCCAGCGCGCGCAAGGGGCCGCGCGCAAGTCTGCCACGGTTGCGGTTATGACAACCGAATTTAACGTGGATGCCGTTCAAGGCTGCGCCATTCGTCCGGCACATGTCGTCCGCATCAATGAAGGCGAGGAAGGCGGCTATACCCTTGATGTTTCGTCGAAAACGGACCCCGGCCTCAAAGTTGAGGCCACGACGACTTTGGCGTTGCTGGCAGCCCAGGAGTTCACGCCGAAAGACCGCAAAGCTCAGTCCTCGAGGGCCGAAAGCGCCTGAAGATGCGCGGGCCAGTTCCGCGCTGAGACATAGGCTTCGCGCACCAGACCGTCGAATTGCTCCGTCAACAGACGCACACGCTCCCGGTCGCGGAACGCCATGTAGGTCTGTCCGACATAGAGCACCGCTACAAGCGGCCCAAAGACTGTAATTGGCGCTGACCACAACCGACGAGCATCGAACAAAAACACTCTAAGTGATGGAAACAGCGTATCGTGCAAGTCCATGAAGTGTTCGATCTGCTCCTCCCGCAAATCCTTGGGTAGACCCCGGTAATATCCCGTCGAAGTTGCCAATGACTCTAACTCATAGAGAGGCATCGCGATCTCGTAGTCAGAGAGCGACCCTTTCATCCATTCCAGCCGGTCCTGGCTGGCACCTATCGCTTGATCTACTGATTTTCCCAGATGCGGGGCATATTCCCACCGCAGCAGCGCACGCGTCTTCAGCATATCAGGCAACGCCGCTGGAACATGGCGTATCTTGTAGCCTGCCGCCTCTTGGTGCCACGAGAAGATTTGTTCATCTACCAAGGCGCGCGGCGCTTCGGAAACTTGCATGGAGGCGGCAAGCAGATCATCGGCACGCTCCGGTTTGTCAGAAAGCCCCAAGAGCCAGTCGCCCGAAACGCCGAGCGCGCGCGCGCACTCAGCGACGACCTGCGCATTTGGGAGGCGCGCGGTGTCGCGAGTCAGGAGTTGGGAAATGGTGGATCGATCGACGCCGACACGGCGCGCCAAAGAACTCTGGTTTTGCGATTTGAGCTCCATCGCCTCCAGAAGTCGATGCTTGAAAAGCTTGGCACGGTCGCGCTTATCCATTTTTTAACCTCTATGGTGAATAAATTCACAATACGTGAATTAATGTTCACTGCATACCAAATTCACGACCCCGCGATCGGGTGTCAAAAGTAAGACATGGGGATCACTAAACTTCGCGCTTTCTTCGCTCCAACCACGGCTGGTTTGGTGGAATGGCCAACGCTCACCGTTCTCGCAGCAACCTATGTCTTATGGGCCGTCGGAACGACATGGCTTGCATCCATCAGCCTTCCAATTGCCGTCGCGCTGACAGCGGTTTCTATTGCGCAGTATTCATCCCTGCAGCACGAAGCGATCCACGGTCATCCATTCAAGAACAAGACACTGAACGCCGCCCTCGTGTTTCCGGCATTGACGCTCATTCTGCCTTACGCGCGCTTCCGAGACACCCACCTCGATCATCACCTCGACAGCCGATTGACGGATCCCTACGACGATCCTGAAAGCAACTACGTCGATCCCGGCGAATGGGACAGGATGCCCGCTGCACGTCAAAAGATACTCGACTTTAACAACACCCTGGCCGGTCGGCTGGCAATCGGACCCGTAATTGGCACGGCGGCTTTTTTGAAGTCGGATTGGGATCAGCGTCACACTGATCCGCGTGTCATCCGTGGTTGGGTCCTGCACCTGCCCGCCTTGGCGATCGCTCTCGTTTGGCTCACACTGATCGCCGATATGCCTTTCTGGGCCTACGTGATTTCTACCTACCTGGGACTTTCGATCCTAAAGATACGAACCTTCTTAGAGCATCAGGCTCACGAAAAGGCCCGCGGCCGCACTGTGATCATTGATGATCGCGGCCCGCTCGCATTATTGTTTTTAAACAATAATTACCACGTGCTGCACCACATCCACCCTCGGGTTCCGTGGTATCAATTGCCGAAATTGTTCCGCAAAAACCCGGAGCGGTACCTATCGCAGAATGACGGCTACTTCTACAAATCCTATGCCGAGATATTCGCGCGGTACTTCTTCCGCAAGAAAGATCCCGTACCCCATCCTTTGTGGAGACGGGGCTAAAGCCTTTTCAATCCGGCGTGTTCCTCGCATGGTCCGCGCATGGAACTTTGGGTCATCCTCGCGATCACGGCTGCTGCCGTTCAAACACTGCGCTTCGCTGTGCAAAAGGTTCTCGCGGGAGCCGCGCTGAGCGCATCGGCCGCGACCTGGGCCCGTTTTCTATGGTCCGCCCCTGTCGTCATTGTCGTGATGGCCGTTTACACGCGCGCGATGTCTACGCCTCTGCCGTCCATTGCGCCGTCATTCTGGCTCTATGCACTCATGGGCGGCGCGGCTCAGGTGTTGGCCACAATTTGTACCGTTGCGCTCTTCCAGCGCAGGGCATTTGCCGTAGGCATCACGTTCAAGAAAACCGAAGTCATGCTCACGGCAATCGTTGGCTTTGCCATTTTGGGCGATGTCATCGCTACATCGGGGGCGTTGTTCATTGCGCTTGCTTTCGTCGGCGTTCTGCTCCTTTCGGAACCACCCGAGGGCGGCGGCATTTTCAACATGAGTGCCGCGATTGGTCTTTTATCAGGTGTTTTCTTCGCACTGTCAGCTGTCGGATATCGTGGAGCAGTTCTGGCCATCGGCAGCGAGGATACATTTCTGGTTGCCGGTTTGACGCTTGCTTTTGTCACTTCTGCGCAGGCTCTTGGTCTTGGCCTGTGGCTCGTCTTAAAGGAACCCGGCCAAATCACCGCGACGCTCAAAGGCTGGCGACAAACGTCCCTGGTCGGTTTGTTTTCGCTTGTTGGAAGCTGGTGTTGGTTCGCGGCATTCTCGCTGCAAAACGCCGCCTATGTTTTTGCGGTGGGGCAGATTGAGCTGATCTTCTCGCTCCTCGTTGGGGTATTGATATTCCATGAGAAAACCAGCCCGCGAGAATTGGTGGGCATGGTCGTTTTGACGGTCTCGATTATTGCTGTCGCTATCCTCGGCTCAGGATAGCCAAACAACCTCGTCTTCGATGCGATCTCGTCGCACGAGTGGGACGCGCTCGGGGGTATCCATAGATGGCAGATGATCTGACAGAAATTCGAGCACCATTCGTGTTACAGGCGCGATGTCCAAATCTCCCAAATTGGCCAAGCGAACCCATTGCAGGTCGGACAGCTCTTCTGTGTCGGCAAACTGTGCGTTCGCACCCCCTTCGAGTACTTCTGCAGGAGCGATGAAAAACCGAGCGTCGAAACGACGGGGTCGGCCTGGTGGCGTAATCGCCCGAAGGAAGAACCGAAGGTTTGGCACGTTTGATGGCCTTATAACCAAGCCGGATTCTTCTTCCAGTTCGCGCAGTGCGGCCGCGACCAAGGCTTCCGGTGTGACCTCGCCTGTTACGTCCCGCGTCAACAGAGTTCGGCTTCTCTCGTCTAACGCCGCTCCAAAATGTGCAGTTTCGTCCGCTGCATCGACACCACCGCCGGGGAACACGTATTTCCGAGGCATGAAGACAGCGCCCTTGCCGCGTTGCCCCATGAGAACAGACGGATCACTGGCGGGGTCGCGAACAAGGATGATTGTCGCGGCGGGCCGTATTGGCACATCGCCGGTCAAACGGTCAGCTCCGGTCTGACGCTCCAAATCCATGTAGTTTATTCGCCCATTGCAGCCCGACCATTGCCCCTTTCAATCTTGGCAAAAGATAGAGCGATAAGGCGACACATCCCACGGTAAATGTGGTGGCAAGCACCATTGGTTCGGGACGAAACGTCGAATACGCCCAAATAATCGCCGGTGCCATCAAATGCCCAACGATCAGGATGGTCAAATAGGCTGGACCGTCGTCCGCACGATGATGGTGTAATTCTTCGTCACACACCGGGCAGCTATCCCGCACTGCGAGGTAGCTCTTCATCATAGGGCCGCGCCCACAATTTGGGCATTTCCGCTTCCATCCACGGATCATCGAGCCGCGCACGTCACGCTCGGTCTCAGAGGAATTTTCCTCTGCGTCCGCGATGATGTCTTGGTGTTGATACATGAAAGCGCCTTTTGGCCGTGAACTGCCCACGAGTAAGGCCGTTAGATCGCAACTAAGAGACCGAAAATAAATGGCGCCAAATGTCCTTGCGTCGGGATGTCGCGTTCAAATCGAAAAAAATTTAAAAATCTGCGACGGAAATGTTTTGGCCGCTCGTTTGAAAGTCACGAAACGCACATTTGAGGCAAAAGGAAAATTCAAATGAAACAGACTTCTTTGAAGATCTTCGTCACCGCGCTCGCCATTGCAGCAGGGTTCGGTGTGGCTGAAGCACAGGACCGCAACCAAGGCCGGGCACCGATCGACTTCTCAACATTGGACGTAGACGGTTCAGGCGAGATCGATGCTGCAGATCTGGAACAGGCTCGCGAAAACAGGTTCGGCGAAATCGACACCAACGGCGACGGTCAAGTCACCGAAGCGGAGTTCACAGCGCACATGGCAGCACGGGCCGAAGAACGTGCAGTACAGATGTTCGCCCGTCTCGACGCTGATGGCGACGGCACCGTGAGCCGCGATGC
>CAZMRS010000141.1:0-6466 GCA_964568435.1 uncultured Boseongicola sp.
CACACGTCTGAACTCGTCACCATTTCGACAACGGGCGTCGAGACAAGCATGCCAGAGCCTTTTTTGAAGCGGTATGTTCGGGCAACTTCGAACGTGTTCGCGGTTTTTGGGCTACCGCCTTCGACCAAGCAGATCTTGGCGGTGGTGCCGCCCATGTCAAAGCTTAGGGCCTTCTCGATTTTGTGAGCACGCGCGAAGTCCGCCGCGTAGATGGCACCGCCGGCGGGACCAGATTCAAGAAGGCGAACAGGTTGCTCAACGGCTGTTTCCACAGAGATCAAACCACCACCCGAATGGAGCATCAGGACAGGAGCGGAGACGCTCGCGTCGCGGAGACGCCGAACGAGCCGACCGAGGTAATCCGCAACTTGTGGCTGGACATAGGCATTTGCGATGACCGTGTTGAAACGCGGCAGTTCGCGCATTTGCGGCGAGATGACAGAGGAGATCGAGATCGACATGTCGGGCGCAAGAGCGCGGATCGCGTCGGCCATTTGCACTTCGTGCGTATCGTTGGCGTAGGCATGGATCAGACCGATGGCCACAGCCTCGTACCCGCCCTCGACCACTCTCCTTGCCATCTCGGCAACTTCATCGGCGTCCAGGGAAAGTAGGACTTCGCCTTCCGGGCCCATACGCTCGTTCAGGGTCAGACGATCACGGCGCGGGACCAGTGGCGTCGGAAGCGTGAGGTTCAGGTCGTATTGCTCGAAACGGTTTTCCGAGCGCATCTCAATGACGTCTCGAAAGCCTTCCGTGGTGATGAATGCCAGTTTTGCGCCGCCCCTTTCAATCAGCGCATTGGTCACCAGTGTTGTTCCGTGGATGACTTGTTCGATCGCCGACAGCGGAAGGCCCGCCATGTCGGCAGCTTTTTGGATGCCGTCCATGATCGCTTGTTCTGGCTGTGCGTAGCTTGTCAGAACTTTGCACGTGAAGAGACCACCGGGGTGGCTCAGCGCCACATCCGTGAATGTACCTCCGATATCAACGCCAACGCGAACCGAGCTTTGCGACATGGGGTTAGAAACTTTTCAATATTTGGTTTGCCGTAAAGGCAGTTTGATAGAGACGTGACATGACCGGTGCGGACCGAACCTTGGTTATGTCTGTGATGGGGAGGGGCAGATCAGCTGGATCGGTGCCTGTCAGCAGTCCGGCCATCGCCTCTCCGAACAATGTGCCGGTGGTGATCCCGCGCCCATTATAGCCGATGGTCGTATAAAGGCCGTCATCGAGGTTGTAGATACGCGGCAGATGGTCAGGCGTCATGGCGATCTTGCCATGCCATGCTTTTTTGAAAGTGACTGGACCGAGGTCTGGGAAGAGCCGCTTGAGCTGCTTTCGTGCCCAGCGATGAGATAGCCCTTCGCCGACAGTCCCTACGACTGTGCCCATCGAACCGATCAAGAGCCGATCTGACATATCGCGGCGGAGTGAGAGCATGATTTGCCCGGTATCCCAAAGGCCTTGGCGTTCGGGGAGGATACTTGCAACTCTGTCGCCGAGCGGCTCGGTCGCGAGCTGGAAGTAGTGGATCGACATGAACACGCGGTTGAGGCCAGGCCATAGTTCGTCGGTGTAGGCATTTGTGCCAAGTACAACGCTTTTTGCCCTCACCGTTCCGGCGGTGGTTTCCACGCTCCAACCTTCGCTGTCGCGGTGAAGTTTCGTGACTTTCGCCCCTGTCGTGATTTCGGCTCCGGCACCTCGGGCAGCACGGGCCAGCCCTCGGCAGTATGCCATTGGGTTGATTGTGCCGGCGCGATGATCGAGCAAGCCGCCGTGAAAAACCGTCGTCCCGGTCTTTTCGGCAACCTCTTCACGGTTCAACAGTTCGACCGGAGCACCGAGCCTGTCCCATTCCGTGAACCGCGATCGCAAATTTTCCAATCCAGATGGCGCATGGGCGGCGTGTATCGTTCCGGTTTTGGTGACCTCGCAGCGGATCTGATGCTTTTCGATAAGATTGAACACCATCTCGGGTGCGGCGCCGAAACGTTCCACGAACTTTGGACCGTAGGTGTCGCCAAGCTGTTTGCGCACCTGAGCTGGCGGATGCCAGACTCCTGCGTTGACGAGGCCAACATTTCTTCCCGACCCACCAAATCCGATATGGTTGGCTTCGAGCACATGGGCGCTGAGGCCCCTTTCGCCACAATGCAGCGCGGTCGATAGCCCTGTGAAACCACCGCCAACGATCGCAACATCCACATTCTTGTCGCCAACGACAGGGTTCTCGTAGTCCTCTTCCAGGGCGGAAGAATCCCAAAGAGAAACAGTGCTGTCTCGTGTCATGGAAACACCTTTGTTCGGTGATAAGCCGCAGGCAAGCGCGCGTCAGCGGATGGTTGCATCAACAAGATCGAGGCGTCAATGTATCAGGAACTTGCTCCGAACATTGGCGGTCATCTTATGAAAAAGTTAAAGGTCTCAGCTTCGGATATGGTGAAGGCCGCCCGCGACCGAATTGAGGAAATTGAGACATCCGATCTGATCGAAATGACCGACGATCCTGACGTGGTCATCGTCGACATTCGCGATATCCGCGAGCGGCAACGTACGGGCGCAATACCGGGATCTGTGCATGCTCCTCGCGGCCTGATCGAGTTCTGGGTCGACCCTGAAAGCCCGTATCACAAAGACGTCTTTGCGCAGGACGGTAAGACGTATGTTTTTCACTGTGCATCGGGGTGGCGATCCGCGCTAACCGTGGCGACGCTGCAGGATATGGGGTTTGAAGCGGCACATCTGAAAGAAGGGTTTTCGAGCTGGGCAGACATGGGTGGACCGATTGAGCCCGTCGCCAAAAAGTAACCTGGTCTAAGAGCTTTTGGCGAGCAAGAAGCCGGTTCGAGCTGGAAGGGATCCGAGGTGAGCCGCTACGCCAAAAATTACAATACGAACACGGCTTCACACGCATCATCACACACCCGCGAGGGGTGGTGCCATTGATGAAATCCTCAGGTTAGGTTGCGTCCGTACCGATACCCTAAGGAGGTTCCCATGAAATGGTTCATCGCATCTGCCATGTTGGCGGCAAGCTCCACCGTAGTGTTTGCCGGTGAGCAATATGTAGACGAGACCGGCTTTGCGGTGTCGGGCTATGACGTCGTTGCTTACTTTGGTCTGGATCAGTCCGCCGTTGGCACCCCGCAGCCTCAAGGCATACCCGGACGCGCCAGCATCACCGCAGAATACAATGGTGCGACCTTCGCGTTCTCAACGGAAGCAAACCGCGATGCCTTTGTTGCCAACCCTGCCCAGTACGCGCCTCAGTACGATGGCCACTGCGCCTATGGCGTCTCGCGCGGCGGCAAAGTTCCGGCCAACCCGAACCTTTGGCGCATCGTCGATGGGAAGCTCTATCTGAACATCACCAAGAACGTTGTTGGCTTCTGGGAAGAAGACATCCCAGCCAACATCTCCTTGGCCGAGAACAACTGGATCGATATCGAAGGTTCCGCCGCTTCAACGGCAACGATTCCGTCGTTTACTTCTTCGGCTCCTAAGAGCTAACGTTTCGAGATGAAGACGCTCTCACGCCGAAAATTTATGGCTCTTGGTGGAGTCGCAGCCGTTGGCGTGGGAGCGGCAGTTATTTTCCGAAGCTCATTGGCGCGTGCCGATATAGCCACGGTTATGTCGCCACCAGAAGCACTGGCGGCGGCGGCAGCTGGCGACATCCTGATTGTGGATATTCGACGGCCGGACGAATGGGCAAAAACGGGCATCGCACAGTATGCTGTGCCGATTGACATGCGCGCAGATGACTTCCTCACTCAACTTGCCGCCGCTCGCTCCTCGGACACGCAGCCCGTCGCGGTGATTTGCGCGCGAGGTGTACGGTCAGCCCGGATGACACGACGACTGGAAACGGCGGGCATCGGGCCAATCGTTGACATCCCTGAGGGTATGCTGGGTTCAAGGGCAGGCCCTGGTTGGCTTGACCGTGGATTGCCGACGCAACAGGTCGATTGAACGGCCGGAAGGAGTAGACCTTGCGCCGATTGCTCCTCAGTTTGATATCTTTGCTGATTGCCTCTGCCACCAATGCGACGGCGTGTACCAGAGACACCGCCTGCATGGTTGGCGATCGCGCCTACTTCGCGGCCTTGCCTGAACCTTCAGGGAGCGACCCAATTCCTGCCGTCGTCTATATTCATGGTTGGGGTGGAAGCGGGGCCGGTGCCCTGAGAAATGCTGGCATGGTCTCGGCATTTCTAGAACGCGGTTATGCGGTGATCGCGCCGGATGGTGTTCCGCGCGAGGGGCGTCCGGGACGCAGTTGGAGATTTCACCCGGCCACCGGGCAGCAAGAGGCTGAGATCGAATTTCTGAAAGACGTTAGAGAAGACGCGATCGAACGTTTTGATTTGGACCCTGAGAGAATAATTCTGGCAGGCTTTTCGATCGGAGGGTCGATGACCGCCTATACTGCCTGCCTTGCTCCTGAGAGTTTCTCGGCCTTTGCGCCTGTCGGCGGCAATTTTTGGCGGCCTCACCCCACAGAATGCGAAGGGCCCGTAAAAATGCTCCATACTCACGGCTGGAGAGACGGGACTGTGCCGCTTGAAGGGCGGGTGGTGAATGGTGTTCCGAGCGACGACCCAAACGCGTTCACGCAAGGTGACATCTTTCACGCGATGGACATTTGGCGGCAAACGAACGGATGTATCCACCTTAACGCTGATCGGTTTCAGACCGCCGGCGATTACTGGAGGCGCGCTTGGGATCGTTGCACTGAGGGCTCGGCGTTGGAATTTGCGCTCTATCCCGGAGGGCATTCCATTCCAAAGGGGTGGCCCGACCTTGTTGTGAATTGGTTCGAAAGCTTATGATCGGCGGAAAGAAGAATGCTCTTACTGACAGTCTGCGCGGCCGCATTTCTGATCGGCCTGTTTTCCCCAATTCGGTGGGGTGTACTCGGTTTCTTGGGCTGGATGGCTCTGTTGTTCGTTACTCAGGCGTCTGTGAACGCGAGCCTTGGGTTCGCCGGTACAAGCATCGAGGACAGCTTGCTTTTGTTCAACGGGTCCTGGCTGTCCTACATCGGATTTAATCTGCAAATCACCTATCGCGCTTTCGCACCTGTGATACTGGCGCTGGCTCTTCCCTATATCTTCAGGTTGGCGCGACCGGCGTAACTGTTTCGAAAGCAGAGCGATCTGTCACTCAGCCGCGATACCCTGATATGCGGGCATCTCGGAAAGGGCCGAACGCATCCAGGCTCGTTCTTCGCGTGCTGATTTGACAATTGCGGGCTCTCTCAGCGTGTGAGGCGTGTCGAGACGGAGCATGCGCACGCCTGCATCGGCCACGCGAATGGAGCTTAGCTTTGATAACGGAACGGCAGCTGCCAAGCCGACGGCAATAGGAAGGATCAGCGCCGATACGTTCGCGAAGACCATCCCGCCCATCAGTAAGACCCCCAATAGGGTCTCCAACCAATGGAACCGCAGGGTTTGCAGCCAGCTGTATCCCTTTTCGGTGCGGTTTTGAGGCACCCATGGATTGGAGCGCCCCAAGAGCGCGTATCCGGTCGCGATGGTGTGCTGAACCATCATGATCGGTGCATAGAGGACCGAAAGTAGAAGCTCGAAGATCATCGACCCGGCGAACATAAGGGGCGAGCCGTAGGCTGCACGTGTATTCCGGCGCAGACCGAAGATGACCGCGCCCACCAGCTTGGGAAACAAGAGCATCCCATAAACCACCAGTAGATAAAACCACGCCACTGTTTGTTGCTGCTCAGGCCACATTGGCTGAAGAGGGTTGGTCGCTGAGAAATATGTCCCGGGGGTATCTAGGTTTGTTCCGACAAAGGCCCAAAGGATCACAACGGCAAGCCACGCGGGCGACATCAGGAATGAAAGTGCGCCCTGCAACAAATGGATTCGCGAAATCATGTGAAAGCCACGGGTCGCCAACAGACGAAGGTGCTGCATGTTTCCATGGCACCAACGGCGATCTCGCTGGATGTAGTCGATCAAAGTTTGCGGGGTCTCTTCGTAGCTACCACCAATGCGGGGGAGAAAGCGGACGGCCCACCCTGATCGGCGTAGCATTCCGGCCTCGACAAAATCGTGACTGAGGATAAGGCGTTGCCTGCCGCGCCAACCGTTCAGGTATGGAAGCCGCGCGCTTTCGGCAAATGCCCGCGTGCGGATGATGGCGTTGTGGCCCCAATAGTTGCCTTCTTGCTGAGACCAACTGTCCAGACCTTCCGCCAAAAGCCATCCGTAGACAGAGTTCGAGAACTGCTGCAGTCGACCGAACAGGGTTTGCGCACCGATCAAGGTCGGGCGGCTTTGAATGAGACCTGCTTCCGGGTCCGACTTAAGCGCCTCGACCAGGTTACGGATCGCGGCGCCGCTCATCAGACTATCAGCATCCAGAACGACCATCGCCTCATAGGCTGCGCCCCAGTTTTCAATCCAATCGCCAATGTTGCCGACCTTTTTAT
>CAZMRS010000142.1:0-6424 GCA_964568435.1 uncultured Boseongicola sp.
TATCAGATGGTATTCAAAAGCTTCGCGAGGATGCAGATTCACAGATTACTCAAGAAATCACTTTGTTGAACGATACGCTTAAGCAGATCGCGGACGTAAACTCACAGATTTTGCGTGCAGCGGGCTCAAGCGCTGATTTGCCGGGGCTTCTCGATCAAAGACAAGCTCTGACTGATCGCATCGCACAAGTTATTCCCATCAGAACAATCCCTCAAGAGAATGGCACCATCGCTCTATACTCGACGAACGGGGCCTTGTTGCTTGACGCGAAAGCCGCCATTTTCGAGTTCCAGCAAACAGCGCCGATCACTGCAGATATGACCCTAGTGTCTGGTGCGCTTTCGGGATTGCAGATCAATGGACAAGACATCCCGCTCAACTCAGAACGCTCACCGATTGCAGGCGGTTCGTTAGCTTCCTTGTTCGCTCAAAGAGATATTCAGGCTGTCGAGGCACAAGGTGAGCTCGACGCACTTTCAAGAAATCTTATCGAACGATTTGAAGACGTGTCGGTCGACCCAACGTTGTCTCCCGGCGATGCCGGTATCTTCACTGACGGCGGAGGGCCATTAGACCTAGCAGATTTAACAGGCCTTTCATCGCGCATCACCCTGAACAGTTTGATTGATCCGTCCGCTGGAAGCGAAGCGTGGCGTCTCCGCGACGGGCTGGGCGCTGCCTCTCCTGGTTCTGCGGGCAACGCAACTGTTTTGACTGCGCTTTCCGATGCGATGTCAGCGCCTCGCGCATTAACTGTCGGTGCGTTTTCAGGGGCATCGAAGTCGTTTTCCGGCCTTATGTCGGATTTTGTTTCGCAGAGTTCGCAACGTCTCAATTCCTCAGATAGCAGGATGGCTTTCGAGCAATCGAGACGCGATGCCTTGAAAGATGCCGAGTTGGCTCAGGGTGTTGATACTGATCAGGAGATGCAGAAGTTGCTGCTTATTGAACAGGCCTATTCCGCAAATGCTCGGGTGATCCAGACGGCCGATCGACTTCTCCAGAGGCTGCTAGATATATGACAATTGTATCGCTTGGAGACCTTGCTCAGAGTATTCAACTTCGCCGGGACAACGGACGCATATCTGCGGAGTTGAACAGGCTGGCTCAAGAGCTGTCATCCGGCCAGGTAAAAAATCTTCCGGTGCGGCTTGGCGGGGATTTTGGCTCGCTCACAAGTATTGAACGCGACATTTCCCGCGTATCCAGCTTTCAGGTCGTAGTCAGCGAAGCCGGGCTCGAAGCGGCCGCACGGCAAGGTGCCCTTGAGAGTATCCGCAGTTTAGGGGCGGAAAGCGCTCAGGCGCTCATCCTAGTGAATCCTGACTCAGATTCGACACTCGTCAACAACGCTCTTCGCTCGGCAGACGGTCGATTTGAATCAGTATTGGGTCTTTTGAACACTCAAGTCGCCGACCGTAGTCTGTTCGCGGGTATCGCTGTTTCCGGCCCTGCCATTGCAGACAAAGAGACTATTCTCGCCTCACTAGACGCCGATATCGCGTCTGCTGGCGCTGTCTCTGTTTCTGGCATCGTCAGCGTTGTGGATGCATGGTTTGGTGCAGGCGGCGACTTTGAGACGGTCGGTTACTTGGGTGATACTAACCCGCTCTCCGGACTGCGTCTTACAGATACGAAAACCTTGCGGCCGGCACCGACTGCAGATGATATGCGGCTTCGTGAGTTTGTTTCTGCGTTTGCCATTGCTGCTCTGGCAGAGCGGAACACATTCGGATTTGATGCCTCTCAGCGCGCGGAACTTGCACGCTTGAGCGGAGACCGTCTTTTAAGCGCCGATCGCTCTATCGTCGACCTTCAGGCTTTCGTCGGCGAAATGGAAGCGCGTCTTTCACGAGCTGAAGCAGAGCTGGCAGCTCAATTCTCAGGGCTCGAGCTTGCGCGATCGGAACTGCTTTCGGTCGATCCTTTTGATACCGCAACCCAGCTGCAATCAGTCGAAACACAGCTTCGCACGTTTTATTCGGTCACCGCGCGACTCTCACAACTCAGCTTGTCCAACTTCCTATGAAATGGCTCCTAACACCCCTGTTTTTCTTCCTGCTAACGTTCTCGGAATCAGCCGCAAACGTTCGAATAAAAGATCTTGTAGAGGTCGACGGTGTGCGCGGAAACGATCTCGTTGGTTATGGTCTCGTTGTAGGGCTCAACGGTACCGGCGACGGGATTCGTAACGCACCTTTCACTGAAGAGATCATGTCAAACATACTTGAGAGGCTTGGTGTCAATGTGACTGGGGAGCAATTCCGGCCGCAGAATGTTGCTGCGGTACTTGTCACTGCCGAGCTCCCACCGTTTGCCCGATCTGGAAGCCGGATCGATGTTACCGTTTCTGCTATTGGCGATGCAGACAGTTTGCTAGGTGGTACACTCATCATGACACCTTTAAATGCTGCCGATGGCCTAATCTACGCTGTCGGGCAAGGTACAGTTATAGCTGGGGGTGTTTCAGCCCAGGGAGACGCAGCAGGCGTCGTGCAAGGTGTTCCAACATCAGGTGTCATTCCGAGCGGCGCACGCGTCGAGCGTGAAGTGCCGTTTGAATTTGGTCAGATGACGGAGTTTCGACTCGCTTTGCGATCGCCGGACTTCACGACAGCATCGCGCATTGAAAGGATCATCAACGGCGCATTTGGCGCGCCTGTCGCCCGCATGCTCGACGCCGGTACGGTGTTACTTGATGTTGGGGCAACCGGTGTTGGAAGCCCAGCTCACGTTTTGAGCATGATAGAAGGTTTGCGAGTCGAGCCGGAGCTGAAGGCCCGTGTGGTCGTTGATCAGCGTTCGGGTACCATCGTCATGGGGGAAGATGTTCGCCTCTCAAGGGTTGCGATTAGCCAAGGCAACCTGACTGTTCGAATTGAGGAAACACCGGTTGTCGTTCAGCCAAACCCATTCGCCGAAGGTGAAACAATAGTTGTCCCGCAAACGCGAGCTGAAATCGAGGATGAACCTGGTGTCGGTTTGGCCATTGTAGATGGCGGTGCGACTTTGTCTGATCTTGTCGCTGGCTTGAACGCACTTGGTGTTTCGCCGAGGGATATGATCGATATTCTGAAAAGCATAAAAGCCTCTGGAGCTCTTCATGCGGAGTTCGTAGTGCGGTGAATGCGTCTTTTCAGGGTTTGGCAATTATGGAGGCCCAAGAGGCTTGCATGTCAGAAGTAGCCACGGACAAGAGCGCCGCTTATCAAACTCCAACCATCTGCGACCACAAAAAATGCCAACTTGAAGGGTAAGGATACGATTGCAGGCGGGACCATCATCATCCCCATCGACATGAGTATAGCAGCCACCACGAGATCGATTATGAGGAACGGCATGAAGATCAGGAAACCGATTTGAAAGGCGCGCTCGATCTCGCTCAAGAGGAATGAAGGTACCAACAGCGACAATGGTACATCTCCTAATGATAAGCTCAGGTCTTGGTTGCGGACTTCAGCAAGGATTTCGATAGTCTTCGGATCCGCTCTCGTGAGCATGAAATCGCGAAATGGCTGCAATGCGCGCGCGAACCCTTCTTCTGGCTGAATTTGCCCATCCACCAGCGGTTGCACGCCGGTGGCCCAGGCGTCACGGAAAACAGGTTCCATTACAAAATAAGTAAGAAAGAGAGCCAGACTGACGATCAGCATGTTGGGTGGGGATTGCTGTAATCCAATCCCTTGCCGCAAGATTGCGAGCACTGTCACCATGAACGGAAAACAGGTAACCATCATGGCCAAGCCTGGAACCAAACTGAGCACAGTTAGCAAAATGAAAAGCTGAACGACCCGGCCCGAAAAGCTGCCGTCGCCGTCCACAGAAATACTTATTTCCTGCGCCTCCGCCAAAGAAGGAAAGAGAAATAGGCAACTGAACGACGCGCCCACAAGAAGTAGGAACAGAGATTTAGAGCTGCATCGTGCGCGGAACGCAGATTCTTTCATTTCAGGCCTTTCAGACCGATGACTTCAGTAAGCCTGACGCCGAGGTGACCTTCGCCCTCCTGATCCAATTCTTCGAGCTCACCGCGTGCAATGAGTTTCTCGCCAATATAGAGCTCAACTGGATCATCAAGAGTTCGATCCAGCGGAAAAACAGCATCTTCCCCAACCGTCAAAAGGTCGCGAATCGACGGTCTCGCCCGGCCAACGCTGATCGTGATTTCGACAGGCACTTGTCCAAATGTAGAACTAGCAAGTGTCTCTGCCGCACCCGCTTTTGTCGAAAGTTCTTCAGCCATTTGCCACCTCTTTGACCTCTTCTTGAGTAAGGGCATCCAGCTGCGCCCGCGCAACTGACACCACGCTGTCCAAGTCTACGAGCATTTCGTGATCAATGAATTTGATGTAAGCTTGGTTGGCGCTTAGCGTTGCCTCTTCTTGAACGGTGATTGCCAGATCGTTTCGTCCACCGAGCAGGTCTTCAAAAACTTGGACTTTGCTCGGATGCGACCGCAATTCGATTGAGGGTGCCAAGTGCGCGTCTGCTTGTTCAATCAGCTTCTGAACGACAGTCTCCTGAAAGGCATCCTTCATAACCGAAGGCAGGAGCGTGTCGAAAATGGCCTCAATAAAACCCGTGAGTTCGGCCCGGACTTTTCCAACAGCTTCGTGATAGGTGAAGCCGAGATCTTGGATACATCTTTGAAACTCGGCGTCGATGTGTTTATGAGCAGCACTGTCGGCCGCTTGCGCATCTTCCCAGCCCGAAGCATAGCCGTCTTCGAACGCCGCTTTGCGCAACCTTTCTGCTTCAACGTCTTCGCCCACGGTATCCGCGAAAGTTCGCTTTTGTGGCCTCAATGATGAGGTTCCGAAGTCTTCTAACGTGGGTTTAGTCGTCAACGCACCTGCTCCGGTTCGTCGTTCATCCAATTTGAAAGGATTTCAACCGACTCGTCTTTGCGATCATCGATCAGACGGCGCAAACGTTCCGAAGGGTTCTCCGCATTGAGTGTCGGCAGATCCGCCAGCGGCGGGGCAAATTCGTCCATATCGATGCTACTGTCCAAGAGCGGACCGTCCAGTGCGGGCAAGTCACCTATTGATTGAAGTTGGCCCGCCGAGGCTGATTTTGACGCGGTCGCTGAAAGGGAAGACATCAGGATTGGGCGCAAAACGAATAGGCCGAGTATAATTGCCACTACTGCGAGTGTTGCGATTTGCAAAAGCGACATCACGTCCAGATCAAGACTTTGAAAGAGGCTGGGGGGCGTCGGTTCGGGGGGTGCTGGCAGTTCCTCTAACTGCATTGATCTTATTGTAATTGTATCTCCACGCGTCTCGTCGAAACCAACTGCAGATGCTACAAGGGCCCTCAAGTCTTCAAGCTCACTGTCACCTCGTGGGATCCATTCAGGCTCTCCATTATCTCCGATTGATGAAAGTCCATTCACCAAAACGGCAACAGTTAGCCGCTTTAGTGTTCCGGGCTCTTTTTGAATATCTCTTTGGATTTCGGAGACTTCGTAGTTGAACACTTCACGTGTGTTCGTTTCGTTGCTCTGTGAAGACCTGTCCGCACCGCCGGAATCTCCGGAAGGCAGGTTGGATGCGACGGAAACCGCGTTTGCGCGCGAGTCATTCGCGGTCGAATTTGTCTCCTCGATGTCAGAGCTGATGGCGATTCGACTATCGGGGTCCACGATCCGTTCTGAAATGACTTCCCGCTCGGTTTCGCTTTCAATGTTAACCTCAACAATTGCGTTTCCCCTTCCAACCCGTGCCTCGACTAGACGCGTGATATTCGCTCGAAGGTTTTCTTCTCTGGTTGCGGACATCAGTTCTCCACCGAACGCTCCCGAGTTTTCAAGGGGAACTACCCCGTTCTGGCTGTCCACGAGAGTTACATCTTGAGCGTTGAGACCTGTTACCGCCGAAGCAACAAGATGACGTAGTGCTCTGGCTTGGGCGACCGATAACGTCCCACCAGTCGTTGTGACGGAGATCGACGCTCCTGCAACTTGGCCGCGATTGAAGGGATTGCTGGAGGGAGTCGACAGATGAACCCTTGCGGCGCTGATATAACGGCTGGAAGCGATCGTTCGCGCAAGTTCACCCTCCTTTGCGCGCCAGTAGACTGCGTCGAACATTTGGGAGGTCGTTCCAAATCCAGTTAACGAGTCGAGCAGTTCATAGCCGCGCCCGCCGGTGCTCGGCATTCCTTCGTTTGCAAGTGCGAGGCGTAACGAGTCGCGCATTTTGGACTCGACGTATATCGCGTTTCCACGAACATCCACTACGGCGCCTTGAGACTCCAAAGCCGCTACGACTTCGCCAGCAGACGCGGGTTCAAGTCCCGCATAAAGGAGCGACATTCTGGGTGCGCTTGCTGTTCGCGCCAACATAAGCACTGAAAGAATGATTAGTACCGCCGAAGCGATGGCGGCGATTTGCCCCCGTAGGCTCAAACGTCCCCACGC
>CAZMRS010000143.1:0-6383 GCA_964568435.1 uncultured Boseongicola sp.
GCAGTTGGAGGAAGGCGAACGGCGCGCTGTTGTGCTCTGCGGTCCTGGGAACAACGGAGGCGATGGATTTGTTGTCGCGCGATTGTTGAACGAGCGCGGATGGGATGTTGAGGTTTTTCTTTATGGCGACCCAAAAAAGCTGCCGCCGGATGCGCGAGTGAATTATGAGCGATGGGAGGAAGTGGGGGACGTGGCGCCGCTTTCGCTTCCAGATCCTACCGCGGCCGAAGTCGCGCATTTGGAGAGTGTCGCGAGCTCCACGGTAGGCAGGCCAGGACCGGACGTAACTGTAGATGCGATTTTCGGAGCCGGACTCTCTCGCCCGATTGAAGCGCTCGCCGCCGCCCTCGGAACAATCCAAGTCGCGTATCCAGCCGATTCCGATCCGTGGTGGCCCAGGGTTGTGTCTATCGACGTGCCTTCTGGGGTCTGCGCCGACAGTGGTCGGGTTCTGGGAGGCGAAAATGGGGTTGCAGTGGGCGCTCATTTAACAGTCACCTTTCACAATCTCAAACGAGCACATCATTTGTCGCAGGGGGAAGAGTGCTCGAGGAAGGTCAAGTGCGCGTCTCTTGGCATATTTGTCGAGAATCCAAGGCCGGAGCGTCTAGCATTGGCCCAACTTCACGGCGTCGAATCCCCGGGCCCTGGAGTTGGGCCCGGAATACGCAGGCATCTTGTGTGGCTTGAAACACGTGAATGGCTCCATCCAGACATGTGGAAGCCCAACTCCCACAAGTACGCCCACGGCCACGCCCTCATTATCTCCGGCGGACTCGGGAAAACCGGAGCCGCGCGCCTTGCAGCTCGGGGAGCGTTGCGCATCGGAGCGGGTCTCGTCACAATCGCGTGCCCCCAAAGCGCACTTGCGGAAGTCGCCGCACAGACAACCGCTATCATGTGTCGCGCGCTAGACGGCGCGCCGGGTCTCACAGAAGCTCTTGAAGACAAACGACTGAACGCACTCTGCCTGGGTCCGGGGCTTGGCCTTGGTCCCGATACCCAGCATCTCGTCCTTGAGGCTCTAAAGGCAAACCGCGCGACGGTGCTCGACGCCGATGCGCTCACCCGCTTTGAACGTAATCCAGATGTCCTTTTCGAAGCGCTTCACCAGAACGCCGTCCTCACCCCTCACGCCGGCGAATTTAAACGCCTGTTCCCCGACATCGCAGCCAAACTCGACGCGCCAGCCACAAAAGGCCCAGCGTATTCAAAGGTCGACGCCACGCGCGCTGCCGCTAAGCGGGCAGGGTGCACCATCCTTTTCAAAGGCCCCGACACCGTCATCGCCGATCCTGACGGTCGGGCCTCTATCAATTCTTCGGCTTATGAGCGCAGCGCACCATGGCTCGCCACCGCCGGGTCGGGCGATGTGCTGGCTGGGTTTATCACTGGTCTACTGGCGCGGGGTTTTGCACCCCATTATGCCGCTGCGACCGGCGCTTGGCTTCATACCGAGTGCGCGTTGGCCTTTGGCCCCGGACTCATCGCGGAAGACCTGCCTGAAGTGTTGCCGTCTGTCTTTCGATCGTTGGACGTATCGTAGCGTTGCGAGATTGAATGCCCGACGATGGTCTTTTCGATTTTCGCGATTGCCGCTTCCTCCGTGACGGGTGGTGCCATTTATTTTTGGAGGTAACCGCTCTGACAATTCGATGTCTGGTAAAAACTATTCCTGAGCCCTAATTGAACGTTGCTCATACGAGTAACGAGCGAGGCCTCATCGGCTGACAGTTAACGTTAACCCGCATTAGCCTTAACGGTGGTTAACGTTAATGCGGGTTAAGCTTGATGTGCGTTAACCTTAACAGCCGCTAAATCGACCGTACGCCCGCACCGACGTAATACCGACGTTTTACCGACGTGACACCGATTGCGGGATTCTCGGGTTTCCACGAATTTTCTGAAAAAGTTAACCTTAAGAAAAGGTTGAAGATTCCGAATGCAACGCTACCCTGCGAAGGGAAGAACAGGGGGATAAAGGGTCATGGCGGTATTGACGTCAATCGAAGGCCAGAAGGACCTTCCGCGTTATTTTTCAACGGCTTATGCGCTGGCGAACAAACTAAGAAATGGTCGGCTGGACTTCCATATGGACGACGGCCGTGTGTTTCGCGTTGAGGGTGAAAACCCGGGCCCTGTGGCCGAGATTCACATCCATAACTCCGATGTTTTTGGGCGCTTGATCCGCGAAGGCGATCTCGGCTTCTCCGAAGCCTACCTCGAAGGCTGGTGGTCCACGCCTGATTTACAGGCCTTTATGGACGTGATTCATGCCGACAATGACGACATGTATTACAGCTACCCTGGGATGAGCTTGATGCGCCTATACGAACGGATGCGGCACTGGATGAACCGAAACTCCAAGTCACAGGCGAGAAAGAACATCTCGTACCACTATGACCTTGGGAATGATTTCTATGCGCTTTGGCTTGATGACAGCATGACGTACTCGTCTGCGCTCTTTAAGACCGGCCAGGAAGACCTTGAAAAGGCTCAAGAACAGAAATACGCGAGTATGGTCGATCAGATGGGTGCGCAGCCCGGAGATCACGTGCTCGAAATTGGTTGCGGATGGGGTGGCTTTGCAGAGTACGCCGCCCGCGAGCGTGGCCTGAAAGTGACTGGCCTTACAATTAGTCAGGAACAATACAACTACGCCGTCGAACGTATGGAACGCGCTGGTTTGTCCGACAAAGTCGACATTAAGTTGCAGGACTACCGGGACGAAACGGGCCTTTACGACGGTATTGCTTCAATTGAGATGTTCGAAGCTGTCGGCGAAAAGTACTGGCCGGTTTACTTTGAAACCGTTAAAGACCGTCTGAAGCCCGGACGTTCGGCGACCCTTCAGATTATCACCGTCGAAGATCATCGCTTTGAAGCGTACCGCAATGATGTTGATTTCATTCAGAAATATATTTTCCCGGGTGGCATGCTGCCGTCTCCGTCTGTGCTGCGGTCCGAGGTCGAACGGGCAGGGCTGAAGGTTTTGAAGTCTATTGAGTTCGGTGAGAGTTACAGCCAAACGCTTCGCCGCTGGCACAACGCGTTCAACGAGCGCTGGTCCGACGTAAAATCGTTGCGCGGATTCGACGATCGCTTCAAAAGAATGTGGAATTTCTATCTGACCTCTTGTGCGGCGGGTTTTCACACGGGCAGTATCGATGTCACACAAATAACGGTAACAAAACCGGGATAGAGGCATGCCCACGGGCGGTAAATTGATAGGCGCACTGGTCTTTGCGGCCCTTGCGTATTTTTTGACAGATCTCATTAAGCCCCTTTTGCCAGAAGGCACGCAGGTTGGTTGGTTTTCACCGATCAATTCCGCGATTGGCTTCCTGATGGGATGGACCATCTTGGGCAAAGGCGCGGGCAAAACTTACCGGCAGGCCTTCGGCTACGGCTTTACAACTCTGGCAGCCACCGTGTTCTGGTCGCTTATTTGGTGGGCCGGATACAATATGATTAAGCAATCCATGCGCTTGCGCTATGACGGTCCGGTGGAGGCGCTGCAAGAGATGGCACAACAGGTGGTTGTCTACGCGAAACTTGCGGCCGTTCCAGAAGTGATTTGGCCGGCTGTGGTGGGCACCGCCTTCGTGTCCTGGTTCACTGAGTTTTTCGCGCGCCGCTGGTCGTGACACAAAACAACGGCGTTTTTCTTTACGGCACGCTTTGTGATCTCGCGTTGCTCGAGATTGTCTCGGGTGAGGCGTTGTTGTTCAAAACCGCGACTCTTAAGGATCACGCTGTATTTTGGGCGAAGGGTCAGTCTTTTCCCATAATTGAGCGCATTCCTGGACGCGAAGCCAGTGGCCTCTTGATCCATCCTTCCGAAGCCGCCAAAGCGCGGTTGGATTTCTATGAGCTGGGGTTTGGCTATCGATTGGAACCCTGTACTGTCAGCACCGAAGATGAATCCCAGGACGCAGAAGTCTACTATGCCGAGGCTGGACGCTGGGATCAGGGACCGCCCTGGTCGTTAACGGATTGGCAAAGCAAATTTGGTGAACTGACACGCGAAGCCGCAACCGAATACATCCGACTTGCCGGCAAAAAGACACCTGGGGAAGCCGCGCAACTCTTTGGTCAGGTGCGCAGCCGCGCGTCCAGCCGTCTCCGCGCCCGCGCTGTTCCGACTCCAAGCGCCTTCCAGCCCGAGCGGCAACGGCAGGATGTATCAGTTGATAAGACAGATCGGCCTTTGCTCGATTTTTTCGATGTCGTGCAAGAACAGCTGACGTTTCAAACGTTTACGGGCCAAAGGAGTGAAGCCATTGACCGTATCTCACTAATTGGTGGCGATGCGGTAACTGTGCTTCCTTACGATCCAACAACGGACAAGGTGTTGATTATTCGCCAATTTCGCCACGGTGCATTCAGTCGGGGTGATCTGAACCCCTGGTGTCTTGAACCGGTGGCCGGACGCATCGACCCTTTCGAAACAGCTGAGGACGCCGCAAGGCGCGAACTTCTTGAAGAGGCGGGAATTTCTGCTGGCAAGCTCCACAAAATCTCCAGCTATTACCCGACACCTGCCGCCGTCAGCGAGCATCTTACAAGCTTTGTGGCCACTGCCGATCTATCTGACGCAGACGGTCGCATTGGCGGGTTGGCGAGCGAACATGAAGACATCATGTCTCATGTGATCGCCTTCGATGAGCTTCTGGACCTGATCCAGTCGGGGGCTGCGAACACCGGCCCGCTCATCATGTCGGCACTTTGGTTGCAGATTCATCGTCAAACACTTGTGTAAGCGCGCGACTGTGCATTGAAACCCCCGGGCGTGGGGCTTAGGACAGACCAAGACCACTCAAAAGGATCCTGGGTCATGCAGGTGCGCGCCAATCTCGCCGAAGCTGTCGGCAACACTCCCCTTATTCGTCTTCGAGGTGCATCAGAGGCGACAGGATGCGACATCTACGGCAAGGCGGAGTTCTTGAACCCCGGGCAATCGGTGAAAGACCGTGCGGCGCTTTATATCATTCGCGATGCTGTCGCGTCTGGTCGGTTGCGGCCAGGAGGAACAATAGTCGAAGGCACGGCTGGTAACACCGGGATTGGCCTTGCATTGGTTGGCGCATCGATGGGTTTCAAAACGGTTATCGTAATTCCGGAAACGCAGAGCCAGGAAAAGAAGGACATGCTACGCCTTTGTGGAGCCGAATTAGTCCAAGTGCCTGCGGTGCCTTATAAAAATCCGAACAATTATGTGCATTATTCCGAGCGTCTTGCCGCTCGGTTGAACGAGATCGAGCCAAATGGTGCGGTTTGGGCGCAGCAGTTCGACAACACTGCCAACAGGCAGGCGCATGTCGAAATGACGGGTCCTGAAATTTGGGAGCAGACAGACGGCAAAGTGGATGGTTTCACGTGTTCTGTCGGTTCAGGCGGGACATTGGCGGGTGTCGGGCAAAGCTTGCAACCCAAAGGCGTCAAGGTTGCGCTGTCTGACCCTGATGGGTCCGGCTTGTACAAGCTTTACACCAATGAAGACCCTGAACCCGGCGATTCCATTACCGAAGGCATCGGGCAGGGGCGCATTACTGCAAACCTTGAAGGTTTCACGCCAGATGCTGTGTACAAGATCAAAGACGCCGAAGCCTTGCCTATCGTGTTCGACTTGTTGCGCAATGAAGGGCTATGCCTCGGCGGATCGTCTGGCATCAACGTCGCGGGTGCCATGCGGATGGCGCGTGAGATGGGCCCCGGTCATACAATAGTAACCATTCTGTGTGACTATGGTAATCGCTATCAGTCAAAACTCTTCAACCCAGCATTCCTGCGCTCCAAAGGTTTGCCCGTTCCCGGTTGGCTTGAAGGGGAAGAGCGGATTTTGCCCTCGGTTTTCGAGGGTTAAGAGATGACAGAGCCCCTTTTCGGCGATGCTTACCTCAAGCGTGAGACTGGCACAGTTCTGGGCATCAATGATCGGGGCGGCATTATTTTGGACCGCTCTATCTTCTACGCCACGGGAGGGGGACAGCCGGGCGACAGCGGGACGCTAAGCTGGGGCGATCAATCGACTGAGATCGCAACCACCGTCAAGGGCGACAATGGTGCGATTGTTCTGGTGCCCGCGGATAGTGCCGTTCTCCCGGAGCCCGGCACCACTGTCGAGCAAGTCATTGATTGGGAAAAGCGGTTTAGTTACATGCGTGTACACACCGCTCTTCATTTACTGTCGGTGGTCATTCCGTTGCCGGTGACAGGCGGTTCTATTTCCGATGGGAAGGGCCGATTGGACTTCGATATGGTCGATCCGCCCGAGGACAAGGAAGCGCTCTCCGCCGCGTTGAACGATCTGATCCAGCGTGATTTGACCGTCAGCGAAAGTTGGATCACCGAGGCGGAGAGCGTCGGTAGGGAAAGAGTGA
>CAZMRS010000144.1:0-6356 GCA_964568435.1 uncultured Boseongicola sp.
GTGGCGGTCGGGTGACGTCAGCCTTGATTGGCGCGTCAAAGTCGAGCCAGATTGAGGACTGTGTTGCGGCGCTGGGCGCGACGGAATTCACGGACGACGAGTTGGCGGGCATCGACGCGCTTTGTTTTGAAGATGGTGTGAACCTGTGGGCGTTGTCGTCTGAAGGCGTCTAACGCTCTTCTTCCTGTCGGAGACGTTTTTGCGCGTTGGCCTCATTCCGGTCAGCGCGCAATTTGTCCGTGAGCGAGGTGCGCACGAAATCGAGGTGCGCGTGAACGGCTTTCTGCGCCTTTTCGGGGTCGCGTTCCAGAAGCGCGTCGTTAATGTCGCGATGCTGGTCGAGCAGGCTGGAGCGTCGGTTGCGTTGGTCGAAGACGACCTGACGATTGTAGAATACGCCGTCCTTCAGCATGTCGTAGATCGACCGCATCATGTGCAGCAGCACGACGTTGTGGCTGGCTTCGATAATGGCAAGGTGAAACTCGGCATCGAGGCGTGCTTCATCGGCGGAGGCGCGTTTGTCGTGGGCGGCCTGCATTTTCTCGAAAATCGTGTTGATGAGTTGCAGGTCGGTATCGGATGCAAGCCGGGCGGCGCGGTGTGCGGCAAGGCCTTCCAGATCGCGGCGGAAATCCAGTGCATCGAATAGCGCCTCATCATGTGAGGCGAAGAGGCGGACCAGCGCGGGCGAGAAGGCCGAGCCGAGGACGTCTGCGACATAGATGCCGGAGTTCGCGCGGGCCACGAGAAGGCCATTATCCTGCAGTTCGGCAATGGCTTCGCGCAGAGACGGGCGCGAAACTCCGAGGCGTTCGGACAGTTCGCGTTCAGACGGCAACCGTTCACCCGCGCGCAGGACGCCGCGCAAGACAAGGCCCTCGATCTGACGCACGACGGCGCGGGACAGCTTCTCGGGTTCGATACGCTCAAAAGGCATGTGGTCGGCCTCAATATGGCAGGCGGTGTGCCTGTGGTTTCTGTCATCCTATTAGGTATTTCAAAAAGGGTGAAGGTGAAGGGGTTGCCGCGCGAGCCTTGCTCGTGTTTCGTGCGACCGAAGGGGTGAGGTCATGCAAAATCGCTGGATCATACTGGCTGTCTTGTTTCTGGCGCGCACGACGATGGCGTTTCAGTATCAATCGGTCGCGGCCTTGTCGCCGTTCATGGTGGAAAGCTACGCCATGACCTTGGCGGACATCGGTATTCTTATTGGTCTCTACCTCGGCCCCGGGGTTTTGGTGGCGATCCCCGGGGGTGCGATTGCGGCCCGGTTTGGAGACCGGCGTGTGGTTCTGGTGAGCCTTGCCATGATGTTGGTCGGTGCGGTGCTGTCTGTGTGGAGTGCGACCTGGGAGCTTGCGGTCTTGGGGCGTGTTCTGGGCGGGATTGGTGGCGTGGTCGTCAATATCGTGATGACCAAGATGCTCATTGATTGGTTTCAGGGGCGCGAGATCGGCACCGCGATGGGGGTTTTCATCGCTTCATGGCCCGCGGGCATTGCTTTGGCCCTGATCGTTTTGCCAACCATCACTGCCTTCAATCAATCGCTGGTCCTTGGTTGGGGCGGGGTCATTTTCATGGTGGCCCTGTCGCTTGTTCTGTTTGCGGCCATCTACCGGACGCCTGAGGGACTGCAGGAAACGCCGCAGACTGGATTGAAGGGCGCCATTCCGTATGGACCCTTGGTTTTGGCAGGCGCCATTTGGGCTTTGTACAACTCGGCTCTGGCGATGGTGTTTGCATTTGGTCCTCTGCTTGCGGCGGAAAGCGGATTGGATCCGGTGACGTCAAGCTGGACTGTCAGCCTCTTCATCATCGCCGTGGGTGTCGCCGTCCCCTTGGGCGGGATTTTGTCTGACGTCACGGGGCGGCGTGATACGATCATCGGGCTGAGCCTGTTGTCCGGCATTGTGTCGCTGCCGTTGATTTTGGCTATCCCGCCGTCTGCCTGGCCCGTAGCTTTCCTCGCCTCCGGTCTGCTTTTTGGCGTGTCTGCCGGGCTGATCATGACCTTGCCGTCCGACGTTCTGCCGCCCGAGACACGTGCCTTCGGTATGGGGGTTTTCTTTGCGATCTACTACGCGGTGATGATGGTGGCCCCAGCTGTGGCGGGTGGCTACGCAGAAAGTCAGAATGACACCGGCGTCGCCTTCCTGTTGGGAGCTGTGATGATGGCGATGAGTTTTGCCGCCTTGATCTGGCTGCGCCGCACTTTGCGCGCCAAACCTGCCTGAGACGAAAATGGCGGCCGAAGCAAAGCCACGGCCGCCAGTTTGCTAAGCGCTTGAAAGGAACAAAGCGCGCTTAGTTCGTTGGTGTAATCGTAATGTCCACACGACGGTTCTGGGCGCGGCCCGCGGCCGTCTGGTTCGTCGCAATCGGCTGGCTTTCGCCCGCGCCAACGGTGCGGATGCGCACGCCGGACACACCGCCCGCCATGAGCGTATCAGCCACGGCGAAGGCGCGACGCTCGGACAGGCCCTGGTTGTAGGCGGCCGTGCCGGTGTTGTCGGTGTGGCCGGTGACAGTCACGATGGACTGTGGATAGCGGTTGAGGCTTTCTGCCAGCACGAAGAGGTCAGAACGGAGCGCGCCGTTCAGGGCTGCGCTATCGGTGGCGAACAGGATCGCTTCCGGCATTCGGACGATCAGTTCGCTGCCCGTGTTGATCACGTCGATCTGGCCGTTGTCGAAGTCGCGCTGAAGCTCGGCGGCTTGCGCGTCAAGGCTCGAACCGATGAGTGCGCCTGCGCCTGCGCCGATGGCGGCGCCAACGGCTGCGTTGCGGAAGCGGTCGTTGCCACCTTCGCGTGTACCGCCAAGAATTGCGCCAATGGCGGCGCCAGCAAGGGCGCCTTGGCGTGTGCGGTCACCATCCGTGCCAGGGTATTGACTTGGATCGGTACACGCCGACAGCGCCAGAACCCCGGCTGCTGCGACGATGGCGGGTTTTTTCATGTATCCCATGATAAATCCTTTGGTCATTTCACATCTCCTGTGCCGCTATACACGATTGGTAAGCAACCAAAAGCGGCTATGGGCGAAGATGTGCCTATGAGGGTGCTGATAGGCAATCGCGCGCGCTTGATATGGGATATCAGGCGGTTTCCGCTGCCTCAAAAGCAAGCATTGTACGCTTGACGGGCAGGCCCCAGTGATAGCCGCCTAAACCTCCGGACTTTCTGAGCGCGCGGTGACAAGGGATCAGCCAGGAGATCGGATTGCGGCCTACCGCGGTGCCAACGGCGCGCACGGCTTTGGGATTTCCGATGGTGCGAGCGATGTCGGAGTAGGTCGTGACATGACCCGTTGGGATCGACAGAAGCGCCTCCCAGACTTTGATCTGAAACGGGGCTCCGATAAGGAAAAGTTTGGCGGGATCTGTTGGCTTGCCGTCTATTGGGAAGGCGCTTGCTGCCAGCGGGGCCAGTGCGGTTGGGTCCTCGGTGAAGGTGGCGTTCGGCCAGCGACCGATGAGGTCGGTCATGGTATCTTCCGCACCTGTCTCTGCGGCGAAGCCAATGCCGCAAATGCCGCGTTCTGTCCCCATGATGAGGGCAGGGCCAAAGGGGCTTTCAAACCAGCCCCAGAGGATTTCAAGACCTTCGCCGCCTTTCGCATATTCGCCGGGGCTCATCGCCTCCCATCGAATGAATAGATCGTGCAGGCGCCCGGAGCCTGAGAGGCCGACGGCATCGGCGGTTTCAAGGGTGGTATGGCGGTTTGCCAGCAGTTCCTTTGCGTGGTCGAGCGTCAGCCATTGCTGGTAGCGTTTGGGCGAGACACCGGCCCAGCGCGAGAAGATGCGTTGGAAATGTGCAGGCGACATGTGCATCTCGCGTGCGATGTCTTCCAGCGACATGTCTTGCGTGCCTGCGTCGATCAGATCGATCGCGCGACGCATAAGCTGGTAATGGTATCCGGTCTCTTGGTCTTGCATGGGTCTTTATCCTTTGCCTGTGCAACAGAGTTAGGCAAGGGCGAGCAACGACGCGACCCGGATTTTGCGGAAACTGTATGGGCGACCGTACGATTAGCGAAACACAGCCACCATTTGCATCTGAAGGCACATCATCCCGAGATCAACTGCATCTTCGAACGCGATCTCGCGTCGGGTGTCCGGACTGTTTTCCTATCATCGTCGCTGGCCACCGCGCGGTTGCCCAGCAATATGACATCTTCGCGGTTGTGGAACCTTAGTTGAGATCGCCCGTTAGACTTCGACGCATAGAGCGCTTCATCTGCATCAACCAAGTGCTGCTCGATTGTGCGGGATTGATCGATGAAAGTACCACCCATGGACAATGAGACCGAGGCATGGATTTGATTTTGATGGTCGGTGAAACTCACCGGTAAACCCAGCCGCGTGGCAACCGCTTTTGCATGCTCTTCGGTTACATTGGGAATGAAGACCGCAAACTCTTCCCCACCAATCCGCCCAACGAGCGCGCCTTCGCGCAAGTGCCAGTTAAGGCGATGACCTATGGCCTGGATGCATCGATCCCCCATGCTGTGCCCATATTGATCGTTGATCCGTTTGAAGTGGTCTGCGTCTAGCAACAATAGAACACCACAACGGGCTCGGGGCAGTGCCCGGCCAAATCGATTTACGAAAGTTTGACGGTTCAGTACGCCGGACAATGGGTCCTGATAAGCCCGGTGGGTAAGCGATCTGATAGCCAGCACTTGGTGCCAGCTGCCAAACAGAAACAGCAACACAAATGGGCCGCCAGCGAGCGTTGCCTCCAAAAGCATTTCGCTCACTGGCGTGTCGCGATCATTGTAGCCAATACGGCGCAGCGTAGCGTGCCAGAGTGCTATCAACAGACAAAAAAGCGCGAACTTCACGGCCAAATCCAAATGGCTGCGCGGTGCCAGCATACCAAGGCTTTTGCGGATCAAGCGTTCCATGCGAACGCAAGTACATCAGGGGGGTTAGTGAGTTCTGAAGATAAACATACGAATTAATTCAAAAGCCCAAGCAGTTTCGGTACCCCGTTTCATTGGGTGTTGCGGTATCGGCCGACTTAGAACGTCGGGTTCTTGTTCGCGACGGTTCCGCCCGTGAGCAGGATCAAAAGGCGCGTCATAAGGTCGATGGGTTGGATGGCGTCCCAGTGTTCGGCGAGCCGCCCGTCTTCAAGGCGGAACGTGTCGGTTATGATGAAGCCTTTTCTTTCGTCTCCACGGTGGGCGGCTTTGAAGGTCGCGTGGCTGTGGAGGACGACATAATCGCCACTTGCGATGACGCGTTTGACGTCAAAGGCGTAGTCGGGAAAGCGCCTCACGAGTGTTTTGACGTATCCGACCAGCCCATGGACGCCGTCGGGGATCGCCCGGTTGTGTTGGACGTAGGGGCTGTCGCCGTGGCGGGCGAGCGTTGCGTCGAAGTCGTGTTCGTTCATAAGCGTCTGGAAGAAGTCGAGGATCAGGGCGGCGTTGTCGCGTTCCTGCTCGGTCCAGTGAGTTTGAACATGATCCTCAATGCGGAGCTGAGGAATTGCGGTTGCGTCAGACATGGTGTCGGTCCGTTTTGGGTAATGAGTCGTTTCGCGATATTAAGTATCAAAAGTATACCAGCTTTCAATTACGCACTAATTTGATACGTGGTATCTTGAAGGATACCTCAATAAATATTGGTCTTGAGGAGTAGGTGTCAGATGGTGTATTCGACGTCAAATGGTATCAAATAGGAACTAACTATGCTTCCCATTGGTGTAGAAGACAAAGCTCAGGCACACAGCTGTCCCATTCGCTCGATGCTCGCCAATGTCACTGGAAAGTGGCGCATTCTGCTTGTTCTTGCGCTTGAGGACGGCCCAAAGCGTTTTGGCGAGTTGAAGCGTTGCATCGGCGATATCACGCAGCGCGTCCTGACGGAGAACCTCCGAATGCTGCAGCGCGACGGTTATCTGACGCGCACCGTTGAGGCGGGTCCGCCGGTTGCGGTGTCTTATGAGCTGACGCCGCTTGGGCGGGACCTTTTGGGCATGATGAAGCCTTTGGTGTTCTGGTCAAATGACCACATGGAAGAGGTTCAGATTGCGCGGATGTCTTATGATAGGGAGCAGCGTCAGTAGCAGACCGCTCAGATCGCACACTATCGCCTTGCCGTGTCGTCGTTGATCCGCCAAAACCTGTCGTCATGGCCAAGCAACTATCCTATCCGGTGATCCACGAGATCTTCACACGCTTTCAACAGTCGGAGGCCGAGCCGAAGGGCGAGTTGGAGCATGTAAACGCCTACACGCTGGTCGTCGCAGTTGCGCTGTCGGCGCAGGCTACGGATGCGGGTGTAAACAAGGCGACGCGGGGCCTGTTCGCGGTGGCGGATACGCCCGAGAAAATGCTGGCGC
>CAZMRS010000145.1:0-6343 GCA_964568435.1 uncultured Boseongicola sp.
CGAGACACTTAAAGCGCACGACGTCGCGTGTGTCGTGCATTTTGCAGCGTTGATCGAGGCCGGTCAGTCGGTGATTACGCCCGTGCCGTTCTTCGAAAACAACGTCGCCGGTACGCTCTCGCTTCTAAAGGCCATGCAGGCCGCAGATGTCTCGCGCCTTGTGTTTTCTTCGACTGCAGCTGTTTATGGCAACCGGACCGACGGCGCTCTGCTGACCGAGGATCTCCCGCGCGCGCCGATCAATCCCTACGGTGACAGCAAGGCAATGGTCGAAGTCATCCTTGAATCCTGTGCGGCCGCACACGGTCTCCAGTCTATCGCGCTCCGATACTTCAACGCCTCTGGCGCAGACCCGGAAGGCCGTACCGGCGAACGTCACGATCCGGAAACCCACCTCATCCCACTAATCATTCAAGCCGCTCGCGGACAGCGGCCTCAAATCAAGATCTACGGAACCGACTACGACACGCCGGACGGGACTTGTATTCGCGACTACATCCACGTCTCCGACCTTGCATCAGGTCACGTGGCTGCGGTGAAGAACTTGCTTGAAAGCGAAAACGCCGGATTTCGCGCCATCAACCTCGGGACGGGCAGCGGCCTGAGCGTCCGCGAAGTTGTCGATGCGGTCGCTCACATTTCCCGAAAGAACTTCCCCGTCGAAGAAACCGAGCGCCGCCCCGGCGACCCCGCGCGACTGGTTGCGAACGCAGATAAAGCACGCGACGTCTTAGGCTGGACGGCCCAGAAAAGTAGCATTGAGAACATCGTAGAGGACGCATGGCGGTTCGCAGAAAAGAACCTCTGAGCCGGCAATTTCCTCAGCCGTCCGCCCGCCCCTTATAGCCGCGCGCGACGACAAACTTCTCTGAACTGTCTGAACGGGATGATGGCGGTTTAACGTTCGCCACAGATGTGAACCGCTGCTTGAGAAGGGTCTGGAGCGATCCTTCAGCGCCGCCTGCCAGCACTTTGGCAACGAAGGTTCCACCTGGATCAAGCACGTCAAACGCCAACTCGGCGGCCGCCTCGCATAAGGCGACGATACGCAGGTGGTCCGTTTGTTTATGCCCAGAAGATGAAGCTGCCATATCCGACATCACGACGTCCGCGTTGCCGCCAAGCCAGGCCT
Organism: uncultured Boseongicola sp.; assembly: GCA_964568435.1. Lineage (GTDB taxonomy): Bacteria > Pseudomonadota > Alphaproteobacteria > Rhodobacterales > Rhodobacteraceae > Boseongicola. Next base: position 1,133 of record CAZMRS010000145.1, read on the forward strand.
TCGCCTTGTCGTCGGCCCCATCTTCCATGAAATCCAACTGATGGATCTCAGCCCCTGCGATGGGTTCAACTTCCTGCAAATCCACGCCCAGCACACGTCCGACGGCTTTGCCCTGTTTCTCACCGAGAGCATTCACGCGTTTGACAGCCACCTGGCACCAACCACCCGGTGCGCAGCCAAGATCAACAACGCGCGCGCCCGGGACAAGAAATCGGTACTTGTCGTCCAGTTCCAAAATCTTGAAAGCCGCGCGACCGCGATATCCTTCTGCTTGCGCGCGACGCACGTAGGGGTCGTTCAGCTGGCGCTCCAGCCACCGCGTTGAGCTCAACTTGCGGCCACGAGCGCTTTTGACCTTCACACGAAGGTCACGCGCGCCACGTCCACTGGTTTTCTTGGCCATACCTGCCGCTCCTTTGCGCCCTTCGATAGACGTTCCGCCCAAAGCTCACAAGCGAATGAAAAGCTGATAGTTCATATCATCGCGAAACTTGCTACAGCGGAGGTGAGTAAATGAATCAGTGCCGGAGCGCCCAGTGATTAGGTTTGGACCAGTAACACCCACCCGCTTTTTTGCCGTCTTGGGGTTTCTCACCCTGGCGTCTTGCGCCTCACTTTCAGAAGAAACCTGCAAAGCAGGCGACTGGCAGCAAATCGGGTTCAACGACGGCGTCAACGGCCAGTCGCCTGATCGCATTTTCAACCACGCGCGTGCTTGCAATGACTACGGCATTGCACCGAACAAGACGCTTTGGGAAGCCGGGCGGGAACAAGGCCTGAAGCTCTACTGCACTCCGCAGAACGCTTACAATGAGGGTGCCGACGGCGATCGTCTTCGCCCTGTCTGTCCTCTGGACGCGCGCCCTCCTCTGTTGGAGCAAAACGAGCGCGGGCTAACATGGTACCGATTGGGGCGCGATATTGATAACGCCGAAGATCGAATTCGCGAGATTTCCCGTCTGATGCACGATCTCGACCCAGATGACCCGAACCGTGCTTCTCTGACTGGCGAGCGTCTCCTGCTGCGTCTGGAAATCTCGAACCTTCGGGCAGAGCGCCGTCGCTACCTTTATCGAGGTTAGGTGGTACCCGCGGCCGGACTCGAACCGGCACGGCCTTCCGGCCCAGAGATTTTAAGTCTCTTGTGTCTACCATTCCACCACGCGGGCACGTGGTGATCGCACCGCGCGATCCGCCCGCACACTATGCAGACGACTTAAGGATGAAAAGACGCCAATTGATGAAAGTTCGCCGTTAAAGCTCTTCACCCGCGGGCTCGACCAACAAGGCGCGCTCTGAGATCCACGGATTGAGGGAAACGGCCTCGCGCAACACGATCTGAGCCTCCTCGTCTCGACCGAGTCCCATCAGCGTAAGCGCCTTCCCACTGATCGCCGCGACATGGCGCGGTGACCGTTCAATCGCCAAGTCCAGATCGACCAAAGCCAGAGCGAAATCCTGCCTGAGGAAATTCACAAACGCGCGTTGATTGTACCCTTCAGCATAATCCGGGCAGTACTCGACCAGTCGATCAAACGCATCTAGCGCCTCAACAAAGTTGTAGGACGCCCGTGCGGACATGCCCCGGTCCAGAAGTGCCTGCGCTTGTTCATCCGGCGCAGTCGCCCAAAGCTCCCAAAGCTGCCCCGAGATCGGACGCGCCGTTCCTTCGTCCGGTGCGGCTTGTGCCTTGGCTATCAGCGCATCGGCAGCTGCAGCTATGTCAGGCGGAGGCGGGCAGGCAGCGAACGCCGGAGCGGCAAGGAACGGAATGATGAATATAACGCGCATCCCTCTAAAGTGCGTCTTTGTGCTGTTTGGTCAAGTCACACCACCTTCACGCAAGATCCACGCGTCAGTCTCATTCTAACCGTCCGTCGAGCTTGACCTTTCTGGCGTAAACAGGTGGGCTGATGCCATGTTTCCGTTTCGTGACCATAACCCGTCTCTTCGCACTCCTTATGTGACCTGGGCCCTTATCGTCGCCAACACATTGATATTTTTAGGATACTACAGGCTATTCAGCGATGAGCGCGCGTTGGCCGAGTTCTTTTTCACCTACGGACTCGTGCCCGCGATTGCGGATCCCTCCACCTTCTTGACGTCGATGTTCCTCCACGGCGGGATCATGCATCTCGGGGGCAATATGCTGTTCCTCTACGTCTTCGGGGACAACCTCGAAGATGAGATGGGACATGTCCCCTTCCTGCTGTTCTATCTCTTTGGCGGCTTCGCGGCAGCAGCGGCGCAGTTTCTCTCTGATCCATCGAGTACAGTTCCAATGGTCGGAGCGTCCGGGGCCATTGCCGGTGTCATGGGCGGCTATCTCTTGCTCTATCCAAAGGCCCGGGTGGATGTCCTGATATTCATCATCATCTTCATCCGCATCATCCCAATCCCAGCGTGGATCGTGCTTGGGGCTTGGTTTGGCATTCAACTTGTCCAAGGGGCGGCCACACCGATTGAAGGTGGTGGTGTCGCATATTGGGCTCACGCAGGCGGCTTTGTTGCGGGGTTGCTCCTGACAATTCCGCTTTGGCAGTCGCATTCTGGAGCGCAAACGACGGCCACCCACCCCATCCGGAAACTCAGTATCGACGCGTGAAAACTGTGATCCCAAGCGTACCCCGTCGGCGAGGCCGCGGGCCTTGGAGCTAACGGGAATACGTCAAAGCGGCAAAGCCGTCGTTTCCTTCAGCTCTTCCATGACAAAACTGGCCGAGACGTCGGACATGTCCACGCGCCGGATCAACTCCTGATACAGCAGATCATACGCGGCCATGTCCTCGACCCGAGCATGCACCAAGTAATCCAGGTCTCCCGACATGCGATATGCCGCAAGAATGGACGGCATATCGCGCGTTGCCTTGGCAAAGTTACGCAACCAATCCGGATCGTGGCGATTTGTACGGATCTGAATGAAGACAGAAAGCTTCAAGCCAAGACGTTCGGCATCCAGAATGGCGACGCGCTCCCGGATAAAGCCGGCCTGCTCCAATGCGCGCATCCGCCGCCAAACAGCGTTGCGACTTAAACCCACGGCCTCTCCCAGTGCTTCTAGCCCGATCGATCCGTCGGTTTGCAATTTGGAGAGGATCTTGCGATCCAATGCATCAATTGTCTCATTCATCGCATCATCCTGATACTTTTTTCCCAACATTATACCAAATCAGTTCATCTTTGGGAACTATTCTCAAGACACGTGTGCGACTCTTCACAGCATCAACAGGCAACCAAGGATATTGAAAATGCTGGCACGTATGTTCATGGACCACCCCGCAAGCGTAGATGAAACCTACGGCGAGCATGCCAAATTTGCCTTTGGGTTTTCTCTTAAGCTATTTGCAGCCGCTGGCGCAGCACTCGTTCACGCCATCATCCCCTGTCTGTTCGAAAAGACCGCCAGCAAGATCGTTGCCGATCTTTACGCTCGCACACACAATCGCGGCGGCTGAAGGTTAGTACGGCCCATCGTCCAGAACGCCATCCGCCGACATCTGGGCATAGAGCAATCCTTCGCGAAGCCCGCGGTCCGCAACGGACAGCCTGTCTGTCGGCCAGACACGCAACAACGCCTGAAGGATTGCAGCGCCTGACATAATCAAAGCGTGTCGGTCCCGTCCGATGCGTGGGTCCGTGCGGCGCCCCTCAGGGCCCATGTCGAGATAACTGCGAATAACAGTGTCGATCTGGTCAGATGTCATCCGCAATCCATCGACTTTGTTTCGGTCATACCGCCGCAGGCCAAGATGGCTGGCCGCAACCGTGGTGACAGTCCCGGACGTCCCGATGATCTGGAACCCTTCGCGCGCCTGCTCGGACTCGTAGGGCGAGAACTCGGCGAGTTGTTCCTCAAAGTACCAACTCATCAAGGCAAATCGCGCCGAGTCGCTTTCCACATCGTTGAACTGATCGCGCAATGTTGCGACACCCAAGGGGACAGAAATCCAGTCCACAACACGCGCCGCCGGGCCTTCAGCGCTGCCATTCTGCTTGAAACCGGCATGAAGCTTCATGATCGCCTTCTGCCGCTCAAAATTCGGAACATCGCTCAAATCTATCCAGACAAGCTCGGTCGATCCTCCACCAATATCCACGACCAAAAGCTGATCTGTCTTCGTCGACACCAGCGATGCACAGGAGATCACGGCAAGTCGCGCTTCTTCCTCGGGCGCAATGATGTCCAGAGTTAGTCCAGCACGTTTTCGAACGTTTTCAAGGAATTCCGCGCCGTTCTTCGCGCGGCGACATGCCTCGGTTGCCACCAAGCGCATTCGCTCCACGCGATGCTTTGAAAGCTTCCTTTCGCAGATTGTCAGTGCCTGGATGGTTCGGTTCATCGATGCCGTTGAAAGCCGGCCTGACCGCTCAAGGCCAACGCCAAGCTGAACTGACTTTGAAAAACTGTCGACAACATGGAATTGGTTGCCCTTGGGTTGGGCAATCAGCATGCGGCACGAATTCGTACCGAGGTCCAGCGCAGCATAGAGCTGTGCCGGGTCCATATGTCCGGGCGCGGACGGCTCAACCGCTCGCGGGAGCCTGTCGACGCCCCGGGGACGCCTGGGCGCCATATCGCCCTCCGATCTTTGGTTGGTTCCACCCTATGCGCGCGCCCTAGCTTTACGCAAGCCTCACGATCATCATGCGAAAGTTTCATGCGTGCCGCTCTTGCGGTGCAGATATTCAGAACGCACATTCCTCAAACGTCGCTGTTGTGACGAAACATGTCGAAAATCATCGCTGATTCTGGCGTCTGGGCGCGTAGGAGGGCGACAGGGAGGACACCGCAAATGCCTGACGTCACAATAGTCTATTGGCGCGATATTCCGGCACAGGTCATCGTCGGAAAAGGCCGTCGTGGCTCGAAGGCCCCCCTGCCCGAACGCTTTGAGCAAGCTATTGATCGTGCGGCCATGAAAATTGGCGCAAAAGACAGTGATGCATACCTCTCGGAGTGGCGCAAAGCGGCACCATACGAAGTCGCAGGTGATCCAAGCGAAGTCGCAACACGCGAAGCGGACCGGATCGACGCAGAATACGATCAAGCGCGGATCAAGATACTGATTGATAACGACGGATGGGCATAAGCGCCCGCGACATAAGGACGATGCTAATGGCTCTTCTGCCGTTCAAGAAGAAAACCGATGCGGCCGCTATCGTGGACCCAAAGGTTGAAACGTTCCTGCAGGACTTCTCCATTGAAGTCAT
>CAZMRS010000146.1:0-6342 GCA_964568435.1 uncultured Boseongicola sp.
AGACTGCATTACACGCAACCCGCGTCTCGCCGTTACCCGACCCACGAGACCGCCACCAGACGACCACACCAAAGATAAACAGGAGGTACGCTGTCACCCGGTGAATGAACTGAACAAGGCCAGCGTTTTCGAAGAAGTTGCGCCACAACGGCTCAAGATCGAAAGCCGTCGGCGGTAAAAACGCTCCCCCCATAAGCGGCCATTCATTATAGCTGCGGCCTGCGTCAATGCCGGCCACCAGAGCGCCCAGAATGATTTGGAGGAACACGAAATGCGTCAGCCCCGTTGCCATCGAGAACAGCCGCCCTTCGCGCGCACGGCGCGCCTGTAATAGATCCGCCTCAGTTCGCCCGAGAAGCATCACGAACCATGCGATAACCCCAAGGATTACAAACGCAAGACCAAGATGCGTCGCCAATCGATAGGACGCGACATCCAGCATGGTGCCTGTCAACCCGGACGACACCATCCACCAACCAATCGCGCCCTGAAGCCCACCGAGAGCGCCCAGGATCAGCAACCGCCCCGTCCATCCCGCCGGGATTTTCTTGGTTAAGAAAAAGTAAAGAAAGCCAAGCGCCCAAACCAGGCCGACAAACCGACCAAGCTGCCTGTGACCCCACTCCCACCAGTAGATCACCTTGAACTCGGACATGCTCATGCCCTTGTTTTGCAACTGATATTCCGGGATCTGGCGGTACTTCTCCAGCTCGGCTTCCCAGGCCGCCTCGCTCATCGGCGGCAAGGCCCCGGTCACGGGTCGCCATTCAGTGATCGACAATCCGCTGTCGGTAAGACGAGTCAGCCCGCCAACGGCAATCATAAGCACCACAAGCCCAAACAACACCATCAGCCAGCGTCGGATCGCAAGTCGCGCGCCCGACTTTGCTCCGTCGATCAAGCCACCTTTTGGTGCCTGAGCAATCTTCTGATCGCTGCCAACCTCTTCGAAAATACTGCGCTTTTCGGCCATGAAGTGCTCCGTCGTTTCGCGCCAAAATGTAGGCCCGCGGCGCGCCAGCGTCCAGTCAGTCGCCGCGTTCTTTCCACCGCACCATTTGACGCAGGACACCGTGGAACAGCTGCACATCCGCCCGCGTCATCGGCATCCGCGACCAAAGATTCCGCATCGTCCGTTTCATGCCCTCGGCTTTGGCTTCGGGGAAGAAGAACCCGGCTTCGTCCAGGCGCTCTTCGTAATGTTCGGCGAGTTTCTGCACCTCCACCTGCGACGCGACTTCTGTCCCCGCCATCTCCATCTCGAACCCTGTCACATCCGCCGTCGCCCTGCGCCACTCGTAGGCCGTCAGCAACACACACTGAGCCAGATTTAACGAAGGAAATTCGGGGTTTACCGGAACAGTAATGATCGCGTTCGCCTGAGCAATGTCATCGTTTTCAAGCCCAGCGCGCTCGGGCCCAAACAGCACGGCGATCTTTTCACCTTCAGACATCCGGCGGACAATTTCAGCAACAGCAGCCTCCGGCGAATACACAGGTTTCGTCAAGTCTCGCGACCGCGCCGTTGTCGCAAACACATAACTCCGATCCGCGATCGCGCCTGCTAGATCACCATGCAGCTGCGCCTCATCCAACAGCCGACCCGCACCGCTCGCCATCGCGACCGCCTTCTGGTTGGGCCAACCATCACGTGGCGCCACGATCCGCATGTGATCCAAACCAAAATTCCACATCGCCCGCGCCGCCGCACCGATGTTTTCGCCCATTTGTGGACGTACAAGGACAAATGCCGGTTGGCTCATCTATACTGCCTTAACTCAGAGTCGCGCGGTCTTAGGCGGCAGCGCGCCAAAGCACAAGGGAGAGCGCCAAATGGCCTATGACGAAGGATTGGCAGAGATCATGCGCGAGGACCTGGGTGAAATCGACGGCATATCAGAAAAGAAGATGTTTGGCGGCCTGTGCTTTCTCTTGAACGGCAACATGGTCTGCGGCGTTCACCAGGGCGGCGGCATGGCCCGCGTCGGCAAGTCGCGCGAAGCCGAAGCTCTCGAAATCGACGGAACCGCTCCGCTCTCGTTCACCGGACGACCTATGGGTGGCATGATCGACATCAGCGAAGATCTGATTTCCGACGACGGCCGCCGTGGCGCGGTGATCGCACTTGCGCTTGCAAATGCACGAAGCCTTCCCCCCAAGTAATCAAACGGCTATAGCCCATGCCAAGACCTTGGAAGGAGACGACAAATGGCCGACGATGCACGACCGCAGGTCTATCTCCTGACACCACCCGCCTTCGAACTATCATCCTTTCCCGACAGACTGGCCGAAGTCCTTGATAGCTTTGAAGTCGCTTGCGTTCGTCTCTCACTGGCAACCACCGACGAAGACACCCTGTCGCGCTCAGCCGACGCGCTTCGCGCTGTGTGCTATGACGCCGACGTCGCGCTTGTGATCGACAGCCATGTGGGCTTGGTCGAGCGTCTTGGTCTTGATGGCGTGCACTTGTCTGACGGCGCGCGGTCCGTCCGGAAAGTCCGCAAAACACTCGGCGCCGACGCGATCGTCGGCGCATTCTGCGGCGCGTCCAAACACGATGGTATGACCGCCGGGGAAGTTGGCGCGGACTACATCGCCTTTGGACCCGTGGGCGAAACGTCCTTGGGAGTTGGCACCCATGCAGATTACGAGCTATTTGAATGGTGGTCCGAAATGATCGAGGTGCCGGTCGTTGCGGAAGGCGCATTGGACGCTGATGTCATTCGGAGACTTGCCCCCGTCACTGACTTCTTCGGGATTGGCGAGGAGATATGGCGCGAAGATGATGCTGTGTTTGCGCTCGGTCAATTCATCTCTGCGATGAGCTAAACCTTTTGGCCGAACGCTGAGCCTACAGACTCTTCCGCGGCTTTCGCCAGCACCTTTCGATTTTTGTAGTCAGCCACCGCCAAAGGCGCGTGCCAATAGACATCGACGCGCCCGTGTCTGGAAGCCGCCAGAAGCCGCACCAAGTGTCCTCCAAAGTCCATGTCGCCCCACCAGCCATAGAATGTCTCAGGCCCACCCACAGGCGCAGTATAGACAACGCTCACAGGCTGAACCCACATCCGCTCCCTCAGGGCCTCCGAGAAGAAAGCCGCAAAAAGCGTTGGCTTGAAAGGCACCACACGGCGACCATCTGTCGATGTTCCTTCAGGAAAAAACAAAAGCTTATGCCCAGCGGCCAAGCGCCTCTCGAACAACGACTTCTGATCGGCGGCATCTCGGACGTCACGCCGAATGAAGACCGTACCGGTCGCACGTGCCAGCCACCCAATGCCCGGCCAGCCTGCCACCTCAGATTTTGCGACGAAGTACACGCGGTCAGACGCATTGAGCGCAAAGATATCCAGCCACGACGCGTGGTTGGACACCACGGCACCTTCATGGATCATCGGAAGCCCGTGGCTCTGATAACGGACCCCAATAATAGACAAAGAGATGCGGCAAACACGTTGCGTCACAAATGGCGTCAATGGTCGCGAAATCCCGAAGATCGGCCATTCGATCAGCCGTAGAACCAGGTGGAGCAACAATCCACCAAACACGACGACCCCTAATAGAACTCCTTTAACAACAATCCGCAGCCACCCGAGCAACCCAGGTTGCAATGGAGGCAGACGGTCATCTACCCCCACCCAGGTTGGGTCGCTGCTCATTTTCGGGGCGCCTGGTACCGCGCGGCGGCCTTCGCGTTCATGCGGGCGGTATCAAGTAGCAAGCACACGTCGATAGTATTGAACGGGCGATCAACAAATGCGCCGTCGCCGATCACACCGCCAAGACGCAGGTAGGCTTTGATAAGCGCCGGAATATCCTTCATCGCCTGATTGCGGTCGATCTCATCGACGGATACCAAATCCATCGACTGGTATTCCGCCTCTCTGGCGCGAACCCTTACGTCTTCGGGTGCCAGATGCTGATGATAGAGCAAAGAAAGCGCGGCCGAATGCGCCGAAACATCGGTTCCATGAAAACTGGCTACGCCAAAGAGAATGTCGATCGCTTCTTTTTCAACAATCCCGGCGAGTGCATTCCAGATGTGATACATCGCCATGCCCCCGCGGTACTCCGGATGCAGACAGGATCGACCAAGTTCCAAAAGCCGACGACCCGACTGGCGAAGTTTCGTCAAGTCGTACTCATCTTCCGAGTAGTACTGACCGATCGCTTCGGCACCAGCACCGTCAAGCAGCCGGTATACGCCAACAACGTGGTCTAAGGCGTCAGCATCCCGTCTGTCGTCCACCAGGATCAAATGTTGATAATATGGGTCAAAACGATCCCGCTCGAACCGTCCCTCGTGATCCACAAGCGGCCCGTCGCCCCCCAACTCCTCTACGAATACTGAATACCGCAGACGTTCAGCCGCGCGTAAATCGCGCTCAGTCTCGGCAAGTCGGGTCGTGAAATTGGCGTCTCCGCGGTCCATCCTGGGCCTTTATCAGAGAATTTTTTGCCTTCTACGGCGCAGCGGCGCGCAATGCAACGCCCAGAACTTGCGACGGCCGGTAATTCGCTATACACGTATAAGTTGAGTTGCGCGGATCATTCCGCGTCGAATACAGGGATTAGACCGACTTTGGTGCCATCAATCACCACTTTTCCTTCGTCGGGGAAGTTCACCGTAACCCGCCCACCAATATTGGACTGCACCTGTCCAATACCCCAATCCGGCATGTCAGGATGGGTCACCAGCATCCCTGGCTCCAACAGCGCTGTCAGCTCTGACGTCACGACGTTCCTTTCTCAAACCTTTCGAGGCTTGCTATGACAACCACCGATCTCGGAGCGCTCATCAGCTCCCGCATTTGTCACGACCTTATCAGCCCACTTGGTGCGATAGGCAACGGTGTCGAGCTTTTGAACATGTCTGGGCACGCGGACAGCCCGGAGATCGCGCTGATCGCCGAGTCTGTCGAAAACGCGAACGCGCGCATCAGGTTTTTTCGTATTGCCTTCGGGGCAGCGCACCCCAGCGTCGAAATCAACCAATCGGAAGTCCAACGTGTTCTCCGCGACAGTTACCGAAATAACCGCATCGCGGTTCAATGGATGGTCGAAGGGCCGCTATTGAGACAAGAGGTCAAAACTGCTTTCCTTGCCCTTCAATGCCTTGAAAATGGGCTTCCTTGGGGTGGAGAGATTTCCATCTCAAGGGATCACCACACTTGGTCTCTCGTAGCAACTGGCGAGAAAATACGTTTTGAAACAGACCTTTGGAAGGTAGTCGCAGGCGAAACCTCTTTGGAAGATATCGTCGCGTCAGACGTCCACTTCGCCTTACTTGGCCCGGCCGCCGAAGCCGCCGGGTCCAAAATTAGACAAGACGTGAAAGAAACTGGAATCTCGCTCAGCTTCTGATCGTTCCGTCGCCCGTCACAAGGTATTTAAAGCTGGTCAGCTGTGCAGCACCGACTGGCCCGCGTGCGTGCATTTTGCCGGTCGCAATTCCAATCTCGGCACCCATGCCAAATTCGCCACCGTCAGCAAACTGAGTGGACGCGTTTCTCATCAAGATCGCGCTGTCCAAACGTTGGAAAAACCGATCCGCCGCAGCGTCGCTCTCGGTCACAATACAATCTGTGTGATTTGACCCATAAGCACGAATGTGGGCAATCGCGGCATCAACGTCGTCGACGACTTTGGCCGCGATGATCATATCAAGGAACTCGCGCCCCCAATCCTCGTCGGTCGCCGCCACAACCCCGTCGATCTGGGCAATCGCCTCATCGCCATGCACTTCGACGCCAGCGTCAAGCAGTGCCCGGATCACGCCTTGGCCGATTGTATCAACAACATCGCGATGGATCAGCAGACACTCTGCAGCGCCACAAATACCGGTACGACGCGTCTTGGCGTTCATAACTACTTTAAGCGCCTTCTCTGGGTCTGCATCGGCGTCAAGATAGATGTGGACGATGCCCTCAAGATGCGCGAAGACAGGCACACGCGCTTCTCTTTGAACAAGCCCGACAAGGCCTTTGCCACCGCGCGGGACAATCACATCGATGGTGTCCGTCATGGTGAGCATTTCAGATACCGCCGCACGATCCCGGGTCGGGACGCGCTGAATAGCATCTTGCGGCAGTCCGGCAGCCACTAGCCCGTCCACAAGGCACGAATGAACGACACCTGCCGAATGGAAACTTTCAGAGCCACCCCGCAGGATAACGGCATTTCCGGACTTAAGACAAAGTGCACCCGCATCAGCCGTCACATTCGGGCGGCTTTCGTAAATCACGCCAATGACGCCCAAAGGCGTGCGGACTCGGCGGATGTTCAGTCCGGTTGGTCGATCCCAATCGTCGAGGATTTGCCCGACGGGATCGTCCTGCTCGG
>CAZMRS010000147.1:0-6326 GCA_964568435.1 uncultured Boseongicola sp.
AAGGTCAAGACCAGCGGAAGCCGCGTTGGCCTCGATTTGAGACAGCAGTTTCAGCGCCGCCTCAAGCTGCGCTTCATTCAACACCATTTCCGGGGCCGTCTCGTCTCGCTGCACTCTCAATGAAACAGTCACGCTGCCGCGCGCAACTCGGCCTTGTACAGCCTTGCGCAATGCAGGCTCCAGCCCCTCAACCCAATCCGGTACACGACACCGCACATCTAGACCGCGCCCATTCACAGACCGAATATCACCGGTGAACGTCCAGTCCTCAAACGACCCGGAAACCGGAGCAAAACCGGTCATCGAGTGAAGCTTCCCTGCCTCGCCCATCTTTCGACGCATCCCCTCGCGTTAACCTTTTGGTAAGAAAGAAGCAGAAACCGACTGCCCTTTCTGGCATAGTTCTGATTGTGGGTAACAGAGAGGGTCGGAGCCGACAATATGCGCTCCGACGGGATTGCAGATGACTATTCGCGACGACACCAGCGAGACCGGGCAGATTGTCGAACTGACCGCATTCCGCGGCAAGAACGTTCGCCCAATACTGGCACAAGTAGAAGCCTGTTGGGAGGACGCGCGGCGCGGCCGGCTTGTGCCCTCTCGTAGCGATATCATGCCCCAAAACCTCAAAGGCACGTTGGCCCATGTCTTCGTGATCGAAAGGCTTGCGACCGGTCTCGCCCGATTTAGAATTGCTGGTAATCACCTCAACGATTTGATCGGTTCCGACGTTCGCGGAATGCCTATCTCGGCGATCTTTGACGCCGCATCGCGCGAAAGCCTGTCAGACGCGCTTCAAGGTCTGTTCGACGATCCTTCGGTGGTACGCTTCGAACTTGACGCGTCTCAAGGCTTCGGCCGCGCGGCACTGTCCGGCGACATGATGCTTTTGCCACTCAGAAGCGACCTTGGCGACATCAGCCGCGCGTTAGGAGTAGTCGTGATGTCAGGCGACATAGGGCGACCTCCGCGCAAATTGTGTATCACAGGTCAATCCAGACGCGGATTAACCGGGTTCGCCGATGCACCAACGGAGCGTGGAACGATCAACACGACCATGGAGAAACCGGTACTGCGTCGAGCTAAAAGAACCGACGCGCCCAAACTGCCCGACAAACCGGCAAGAGCGCATTTGCGCCTCGTGGCCGACAACACCGCCGACGCCTGAAAACGAAAAAGGCCCGCGTAACTGAATACACGGGCCCTCGTTTTTCTATCACACTTTCTTTAGCCAACCGCAGCAGACGCTGCCGTTGCGCGGCGGTTGCTAAGCTCTTCGGCCACCAGGAATGCCAGTTCCAAAGACTGCGACGCGTTCAAACGCGGATCACAGGCGGTGTGGTAACGATCGGAAAGGTCCTCGTCGCTCACTGCGCGAACACCACCGGTACATTCCGTAACATCCTGGCCGGTCATTTCGAAATGAACGCCGCCTGGTACGGTTCCTTCAGCACCATGCACCTGGAAGAACTCGCGAACTTCACGAAGCACGCTGTCAAACGGCCGTGTCTTGTAGCCTGTCGAAGACTTGATCGTGTTGCCGTGCATTGGATCACACGACCACAACACGTTCGCACCCTCTTCCTTCACTGTCTTGATAAGACGTGGAAGGTGGTCGCCAACGCTGCCAGCACCGAAACGCGCGATCAGCGTCAGACGCCCATCTTCATTGTTCGGGTTCAGCTTCGCCATAAGCACTTTCAGGTCTTCCGGTGTTGTCGTCGGACCGCACTTGAGGCCAATCGGGTTTTGCACCCCACGCGCAAATTCCACATGCGCGCCGTCAGGCTGACGCGTCCGGTCACCAATCCAGATCATATGACCCGATCCTGCAAGCCACTGGCCGGACGTCGAATCCACACGCGTCAGAGCCTCTTCATACTCAAGAAGCAGCGCCTCATGGCTCGTATAGAAATCGACCGTGTGCAACTCGTGATTGTTGTTGCCCGTAATCCCGGCCGCCGTCATGAAATCAAGCGTGTCCTGAATACGGTTGGCAACATCACGGTACTTTTCCGCTTCGTCCCGATCCGTGAAGCCAAGCGTCCAAGCGTGCACCTGATGCACGTCTGCGTAGCCCCCAGTCGAAAACGCTCGCAGAAGGTTCAGCGTTGCGGCTGCCTGCGTGTAGGCACGCAGCATCTTGTCCGGGTTCGGAATGCGTGCATCCGACGTAAAATCCAGCTCGTTAACGATATCACCTCGGTAGCTCGGCAACTCCATTCCATCCTTAACCTCGGTCGGAGCCGAGCGCGGCTTGGCAAACTGCCCCGCCATACGACCGACTTTGACGACCGGCACTTTCGCGCCGTAGGTCAGCACCATCGACATCTGAAGCATTACTTTGAACGTGTCGCGAATGTTGTCTGCGGAAAACTCCGCAAAGCTCTCCGCGCAGTCACCACCTTGCAGCAAGAAGGCTTCACCGCGCGCGGCGGCACCCAAATGACGCTTCAGACGGCGGGCTTCTCCAGCAAAAACGAGCGGTGGATACGACGCGAGGCGCGCCTCAACAGCGGCCAGAGCTTCCTCGTCGGTATACTCCGGCATCTGGACCCGTGGTTTTGAACGCCATCCGGTTTTCTGCCAATCACTCATTTTCCCATGTCCTCAAAAGGGGTTTCCACATATTGCGAGGGCTGCTTATAGGGCAGCCGGAGACACTTGAAAACCGTCATTTGCACATGACAAAGCCGTCAACTCCGACAAAATTGGTCGCAAAACGCACCTTCGATCCCTTGCCGCTGCTCTGAAAATGATGTTTCGGTATGCAGAAGACTTTGCGAATGTGAAAGCACAATGGCGGACAATCTGGTTCAAACTGTCGACATTGAAAGCAGCGGTACCAAGCCGCGGCGCTTCGTCTTTGTGCTGCTCGACCAGTTCACATTGCTTTGCTTCTCTTGCGCCGTCGAAAGTTTGCGGATCGCAAATCGTATGTCCGGCAAGACGCTTTATGACTGGCGCATCGTAGGTGAAGGGGGCGACACGGCCTATTGCTCGGCGGGCACAGGATTACGCCTCGACAGCGATCTCGATGAAGTTGGACGAGACGATACAATCGTGCTTTGCGGCGGCATTGATGTGGCGTCTGCCACCACGAAGAAACTCCTGAATTGGATGCGGCGAGAGGCGCGGCGCGGCGTCAGCGTCGGCGGGCTTTGCACGGCTGGATACTCCCTCGCAAAAGCCGGGCTTCTCGACGGAAAAAAAGCCACAATCCATTGGGAAAATCAGGACAGCTTTATCGAAGAATTCGAGGATGTGACTCTCACCAAGTCCGTGTTCGTCATTGACGGGTCGTCATTCACCACAGCAGGCGGTACGGCTTCAATCGATCTTATGCTGAAATTCATCGCCGACGATCACGGTGAACCCTTGGCGAGCGCCGTTGCCGATCAGTTGATCTACACCACAATCCGCACCGATCAGGACTCGCAGCGCCTGTCGGTTCCGACCCGCATCGGTGTCCGCCATCCAAAACTTTCTGCCGTCATTCAAATGATGGAAGCCAATATCGAAGAGCCGATTAGCCCTTCCATCATGGCCAAAGACGTCGGCATGTCGACGCGCCAGTTGGAGCGTTTGTTCCGTCGCTACCTGAACCGCTCACCCAAACGGTATTACATGGAGCTCCGGCTCCAAAAGGCGCGGAACCTTCTCATGCAAACAGACATGAGTGTGATAAACGTCGCCCTGGCCTGCGGGTTCGCGTCGCCGTCTCACTTCTCAAAATGCTACCGGGCGCAGTACAACACCACACCCTATCGCGAACGTGGCGCACAGGCCGCAAGACTTTCCGTCTGACGTTAGTTCGGCGCCATCCGATAAAGCGTTCCATTTCCAACACTTAAAAACCAAATCGTGCCGTCCGGGGCCTCACGGACATCGCGTACTCGCAGCGTTTCATCACCTGATAGCTGCTCGACCTCGTTCAACGGCGATCCATCCAGCCGAGAGATGTAATCGAACTTAAGCGACCCAACAAACATGTTGCCCTTCCATTCCGGCCAAAGCCTCCCGGAATAAACCATCATGCCCGATGGTGCGATGGATGGATCCCAATAATACTCCGGCTGCTCCAATCCCGGCTTTTCTGTGCCATCACCGATCTTGCGACCCGAATAATGGGTGCCGTAGGAAATAACCGGCCAACCGTAGTTCCGCCCAGGCTCGACCCTGTTCACCTCATCGCCACCCCTTGCACCGTGCTCGACCACAAAGAGCTGTCCATAAAGATCAAGGGCAGCACCCTGTGGATTGCGATGGCCAAAGCTCCATATTTCGGGTTGCGCGCCTGACGTCTGCAAAAATGGATTATCACGCGGCACCTCCCCATCTTTCGTGACGCGCACGACCGAACCCGTCTCGATAGCAAGGTCTTGCGCCGAATTCCGATCCCCACGATCTCCGATGGTCAAAAACAAAGTGCCATCAGGCGCCTCAACGATCCGCGAGCCAAAATGCTGCCCGCCTGACGTGCCACGCTCCATTTCAAAGATCACACGAACGTCTGACAAACGGCGCTCTTCAACTGAAAGCGTGGCGCGCATCAACGCCGTTCCCGCACCTCTGCCCTGGGGTTTGGCGAAAGACATGAAGATCTGGCGCGACTGAGTGAAATCTCGCGGAACCAGAACATCCAAAAGCCCGCCCTGCCCGACAGCGGCGATCTCGGGAAGACCGTCCACCTCATGCAGTGCGCCATCGGAAACCAGCAGTAGTTTGCCGTCGCGCTCCGTGATCAACAAACGGCCCTCAGGAAGAAACCCAAAAGCCCAGGGAGCGTCCAACCCTGTCACAACAGGCAAGACATCTAGCGGCCCACTTGAGGTTTCCAAAGCCCATGCCGGGGCCGACAAGCCAAATGCGGTCGCAAGAACGAGGAGCCGTCGCATCAAATGCCTCCGTATCAAGTCACACATCAGCTATGGCCAAAACACTGATTTTCCAGCCGTCACACAGATTTTTGACCCTACGGAAACCCGTCCAACTGCCTCTTTTCTTTCTGGATCAGTAGATTATGGTCTCTTGCTAGAACAAAGGTTCTTATCAGGGAGATAAACAATGAAAAAACTACTCATGGCATCTGCCGCAACAGCGCTTTGCGCAGGTGCAGCGCAGGCTCAAGAAGACATTAAGATCGGCGTCCTTCTAGGGTTCACCGGACCAGCGGAATCCATCGCCGCCGGCATGGCTCCAGGCGCTGAGGCTGCAATCGAAGAAGTCTCTGACAGTGGCCTTTTGTTGGGCGGCTCTACAGTAACTCCTGTGCGCGCAGACGCTACATGTGTTGATGCGGGTGCAGCGACGGCGGCTGCAGAGCGCCTAATCACTGCAGAAGGTGTCTCGGGCATTAACGGAGCGCTATGCTCAGGCGCAACTGGAGCCGCGCTTATGAATGTCGCAGTTCCGAACGGAATGGTTATGATCTCCGGCTCTGCAACGTCCCCGGGTCTCAGCCACCAGAACAACGAAGATAATGGCCTGTTCTTCCGGACCGCCCCATCCGATGCGCGTCAAGGAGTCGTTATGACAGAGATCTTGATGGAACAAGGCATCTCAGAAGTAGCGGTAACCTATACGAATAACGACTACGGCAAAGGCCTGGCTGACAGTTTCCAAGCAGCTTTCGAGGAAGCCGGTGGAACGGTGACTATTAACGCAGCTCACGAGGATGGCAAAGCAGACTACTCAGCAGAAGTCGGCGCGCTTGCTGCCGCTGGTGGTGAGCGTTTGGTAGTCGCAGGTTATATTGACCAAGGCGGTCCAGGCATCATTCAAGCCGCTTTGGATGCCGGCGCATTCGACACGTTCCATCTTCCTGACGGTATGATTGGCGATGCAATAGTAGAGCGCTTCGGTGATCAAATCGACGGCTCAACTGGACAAGTTCCGGGAACAGATAGCCCTGGTGCGAGCCGATTGGCGGAAATCGGCGAAGCACAAGGTTTCGATGGAACGGCTCCATTTGCACCAGAAGCCTATGACGCATCCGCACTAATCCTCCTTGCAATGCAAGCGGCGGGTTCCTCGGACCCTAACGTTTACAAAGAAAAAGTAATGGATGTTGCAAACGCTCCGGGTGAGAAGATATACCCCGGCGATCTCGCAAAAGCTCTGCAAATCCTCGCGGATGGCGGTGAAGTCGACTACGTCGGCGGCAGTGCCGTAGAGCTCATTGGGGCTGGCGAAAGTGCCGGTAATTATCGTCAGATCGAAGTTAAAGGCGGCGAAATTACAACGGTTCAGTTCCGTTAAGGCACACTGAAGATAAAGGGTGGCCTGACGTCCAACTTTGGGCCACCCTCAAAAACAACAATAAG
>CAZMRS010000148.1:0-6312 GCA_964568435.1 uncultured Boseongicola sp.
CGCTCTGGTCAAAAGTGGAGCAGACAAGACCCTTAGCCTTGGGGCAGTCATCATTGGACACATGCCGCTGGCAATTCTCGCGCTCCCCTTCGTACCGGCACCAGCGCCCGAGAGCTTGCCATATCTCGTCTGCGGGATCGGCCTTCATTTCGGCTATCAGATATTCCTGCTGCGGTCCTATCAAACGGGTGACCTCACGCAGGTCTATCCTATTGCCCGTGGGTCTGCGCCGTTGATCGTTGCCTTTGTTTCGGTAGCGGTGCTCGGCGTTCACCTGGACGCCATGGAACTTCTATCCATCGCCATCATCGGCATCGGGATCATAAGCCTCGCGCTCGTCCGAAAGTCTGACGGCCTCCGAAATCCCCGCGCCGCTATGTTCGCCCTCATCACGGGTGTATTCATCGCCGGATACTCGCTGGTCGACGGTCACGGCGCGCGCGTCTCTGGTTCGTCGGTCGGCTTCTTCGCCTGGCTCGCCATCGCCAACGGCCTCCTGATGATGCTCTTCCTCGCTCTGCGTCACCCGCAAACCCTGAAGGCCATCCCAAAGCACGGCAAATTCCTCGTGCTTGTCGGAGGAGGGGCATCCTTCATCGCCTATGCGCTCGTCACCTGGGCCTTCACCCTCGCACCTATTGCACTCGTGACGGCCTTACGCGAAACGAGCATCATCTTCGCGTTGCTGATCGGTGTCTTTTTCCTAAAAGAGCGCCTTGACCTGCTGAAAGTCTTTTCTACAGCTTTAACCCTCGCAGGCGCGATCCTACTGCGCTACGCGCGCTAGCAGTTTCTTTCTGGCAAAAATACTCCCGCCGGAGGCATGAAAATCTTCGTAAAGAATCTGCTACCCCACCGAACGCCCGCACCGACGTAATACCGACGTTATACCGACACGTTACCGATTTCGGATTTCAGACCGTTTTCCGCGCTCGGAGCGCAGCAGAAATCGTGCCATCGTCGAGGTAATCCAGCTCGCCGCCAATCGGCACTCCCTGCGCCAGAGACGTAACGCGCACCCCGTTTTCAAGCTGCTCTGCGATGTAATGCGCCGTCGTCTGCCCATCGACAGTCGCGTTCAAGGCAAGGATAACCTCTTGTATTTGCTCAGATTTCACGCGATCTACGAGCTTCGGTATCCGCAACTCGTCTGGGCCGACAGCGTCCAAGGCGCTCAACGTCCCTCCAAGCACGTGGTACCGCCCCTTGAAGACGCCAGCGCGCTCCATCGCCCAAAGATCCGCGACATCCTCAACAACGCATAGCTCGCCATTGGCGCGCTTCTCGCTCTGGCAAATACCGCAAATATCTGTCGTCCCGATATTCCCGCAGTTCAGACATTCCCGAGCCGTATCAGCCACTTGCCGCATCGCATCGGCCAAGGGTCCCAGCAACAGTCCGCGCTTCTTGATCATGTACAACACAGCACGCCGCGCCGACCGGGGCCCAAGCCCCGGCAACCGCGCCATCATGTCAATCAGCGCTTCAAGCTCTTTGGGTGCGTCCGACAGTGTTCAGGTGCCTTAAAACGGCAGCTTCATGTCGGCAGGCAAACCAAGGCCTTCCGTCATCTTGCGCATTTCTTCTGCGCTCTTGTCAGACGCCTTCGATTGCGCGTCCTTAATCGCCGCAAGGATCAGGTCTTCCACAACTTCTTTCTCATCGGGGTTGAAAATCGATGGATCAACGTCCAGCCCGATCAGCTCGCCTTTGGCGGTCGCTGTTGCCTTCACAAGACCAGCACCGCTTTCACCTACGACAGTCATGCGGTTCAGCTCTTCCTGCATCTCCGCCATCTTTGTCTGCATATCCTGCGCGGCTTTCATCATCTTACCCATATCGGCAAGGCCGCCCAATCCTTTCAACATGTTAGCTCCTATTCGTCCTCAAAGGGATCCCATTCGTCCTCGACTTCGGCCAGCGATCCTTCCGTGACCGTGTTTGCTATTTCTTCTGGTGTTTTCAACGGAGACAACTTGGCGTTTGGAAACGCCGCCAGAATGGCGCCCACCAATGGCGTTGCTTTTGCCTCTTCCGCCAATGCGGACTTCTTCGCATCGCGCGTCTCGTTAATGCTTGGTGAACCACCGTCAGATACAACCGTGACCGCCCATCGCACGCCCGTCCACGCCTGCAACCGACTGCCCAGTCTCTGCGCCAAGTCTCGGGCAGCGTTTGGCGCAGGCTCAAACTCGATACGGCCTGGAGAGTAACTGACCAGCCGGACCCCGCCCTCGACCTCGACGAGGAGTTTCACATCCCGGTTCGACCGGATCAGATCGACAACGTGTTGAAATGTTGGAAACCGCGCCAGCGCGCTGTCGGGGGCTTGCGCCAATGCTGTCTGCACACCAGACGCCGTGACACCGCCGTTTGACTGCATCGCAGCGGCGCGATCGGCCACAGCACTTGCGCCCGACGAAGCGCTCGGAGCCGGTGCACCACCGCCTCCACCGCCACCTCCTCCGCCGGGTGCGGGAGGAACCGGCGCGTCCTTCAGTTTCGCAACAAGATCGCCTGGCGTCGGAAGCTCAGCCACGTGAGTCATGCGAATAACGGCCATCTCGGCAGCCATCATCGCATTGGGTGCCATTGTCACTTCTTCCAATGATTTCAGACACATCTGCCACATGCGCGCCAACACGGGCATCGACAATCGATCCGCCATCTCGCGTCCGCGCGCGCGTTCATCGGGGCTCACCGTCGGATCATCTGCGGCCTCGGGGGTGATCCGGATGACGCTGATCCAATGCGTGATCTCTGCCAGATCGCGCAACACCGCCAGCGGGTCCGCCCCGTCTGCATACTGCGCCGACAGCTCTGTCAAAGCCCCCGCAGCGTCACCCGCCATGATCTGATTGAACAGGTCCAAGACACGCCCGCGATCGGCAAGCCCGAGCATCGCGCGCACTTGATCGGCGGTTGTCTCTCCAGCCCCATGGCTGATCGCCTGATCCAAAAGCGACTGCGCATCCCGCGCCGATCCTTCGGCCGCCCGCGTGATCAGCGCCAAAGCGTCGTCCGTGATTTCCGCGCCTTCTGCCGTCGCGATCTTCCGCAACAATGCGATCATCACCTCGGGCTCGATCCGTCGGAGATCAAAGCGCTGACACCGCGACAGTACCGTCACTGGGACTTTACGGATCTCAGTCGTCGCAAAGATGAACTTCACGTGCTCAGGAGGTTCCTCAAGCGTCTTCAAAAGCGCGTTGAACGCACTGGTCGACAGCATGTGAACTTCGTCGATGATGTAAATCTTGTAGCGGGCAGACGCCGCACGATAGGCAACGGAATCAATGATTTCGCGGATATCGCCGACACCGGTCCGGCTGGCCGCGTCCATTTCCAGGACATCCACATGACGCCCTCGAGCGATTGCGACACAATGCTCACACTTTCCGCAAGGATCCGTCGTTGGGCCGCCGTTTCCGTCGGGGCCAATGCAATTCATACCCTTCGCGATGATCCGGGCCGTTGTCGTTTTCCCGGTGCCACGAATGCCAGTCATAATGAAGGCTTGGGCGATCCGGTCTGCCTCGAACGCATTCTTTAGCGTTCGTACCATGGCGTCTTGCCCGACAAGATCGGCAAAGGTCTCGGGCCGGTATTTCCGGGCCAGAACCTGATAACCTGTATCGGTGGTGTCGCTCATGAAGTCTCCGGTCGGATTCGCCTCGAAAGAGGTTAGACCGACAGCGCAGGAGCGTCCACCAACAAGCCCGTCATTAGGCAGAGAGATATGCCCAAATTTCGTCTTTCAGTTGCGCCCTTTGTTTGCGCAAATCCACCTCGGCCAGAGAATCCATCGGTTCAACATTGGTTGCGGCGCGGTGAATGGTGCGGTTGATATCGTGATAGCTGTCAAAGAGCCCGGCAAAATGCGCATCCGTTTGTTTGAGCGCGCTCATCCTTTCAACGTGTTCAGGGAATTCTTCCGCGAGCTCATGTGGCGTGTGTGACATCCTTCGGTCCTCGACTTGTTGAACTTGCCTTGACTCTAGCCGTGCCACACCTGCGCCGCCTTGATCCGGGTCAAGACTTGTGTGGTGTCGTTATTCTCGCTTATAGGTTTCGAATGCCACTTCGGGGTGGCATCCAGGTCCGCGGAAAGCCGTCATCGGCACCCCGATACATGCTTAGATCAACACCCTTCGGTGTTTCTCATGCCCCTTTGAAGCGGACCGGCGGGCCAAGTGATGAGGAGCCCGATGACAAAATCCATCGACCAATTGCGCCGTGACGCCAAAGCTTTGAGGCGTGCGTACGAGGCGCTAGATGCGACAGCCCTTTCGCGTGTCAAAACCGCCGCGCCCAAGAGCGACAAAACACCCCTGCGACATGCGGACTTTCTGCACGTGATTGCGCGCGAAAATGCCTTTGACAGTTGGCCCAAACTGGTTTGGGCGTCCGAAACGATCGGGCTTGATCGCGCCGCCAAACAGCAATCACTCAAGATGGCATTGTTCCACGGTCAGAACTGGCGCGTCGAGCAACTCTTGAAGGACACGCCCGATCTCGCAGACGGGCAATTCGGTTTGAAATGTGCCTTGCTGGATCGCCAGGCCGTCGACGAGATGCTCGACGAAGACCCGGCACTGGCAACGCGCAAGTTCGGCCCGCGGCGGCCAATTCTCCACCTCGCGTTCTCGCGTTATGTCCATCAGCGACCAGAGCTTGAAAGCGACATGATCGCCATCGCCGAGCGGTTGGTGTCGCTTGGTGCGGACGTCAACGATGGGTCCCCTTTTACCCCCGGTGACGATCACCTCTTGTCAGCGCTCTACGGCGCGATCGGCCACGCCAACAACATGGTGCTCGGCCAGTGGCTGTTGGATCATGGCGCCAACCCGAACGATGGCGAATCTCTCTATCACGCCACAGAATTGGGCCACCACAAAGGTTTGGAAATGCTGTTGAACGCGGGTGCAAACCCGCGCGGCACCAATGCGATGCTCAGGGCCATGGACTTCAACGATGTGACGGCTGTGAAGATGTTGCTCGACGCCGGTGCTTTGGCCGATGAATTCAATGACGAAGAGGTAGGCGGCGAAAAGCCTTGGGTTATCCCGGCGCTTCACCAGGCCGCTCGCCGCATGTGCTCCCGTGACATGATCGAGGTTTTGCTGGATGCCGGTGCGGATCCCGCGCGCAAGTTCGAAGGTGTTACGGCTTACGAATACGCCCGCATCTTCGGCAACGTTGAGTTGGCCAAAGCTCTGGAGACGCGCGGTCAGGATCACGGCTTGCACGGCACAGTCGCTCAATTGGCATCAATCGCGGACGGTGAAACGCTTGACGATCCGTTCCTTGATCCCGACAAGATGCCCGAAGCCGCGCGCAACATCGTGCGGCTGATCCTTCACCTGCCCGGCAAGCTCGATCACGTGAAAAGGCTTGTCCAATCCGGTGCGGAGTATGACCGGGCGGATTCTGAAGGCCTGACACCGGTCCAGGTCGCAGGTTGGGAAGGTCTCCCGGAAGTTCTCGCCTACTTCCTGTCTTTGAGGCCGGACTTGGGCCATGTGAACGGATATGGCGGCACGCTTTTGTCGACCATTATCCACGGCTCGGAAAACGCCCCAGACCGTCGGGAACGCGACTACGTCGCATGTCTTGAATTGGTCCTGAAAGAAGGTGTCGCGCTTCCTCAACAGGCAATTGCAATGGCAGGTGAGCCGCATATCATGGCCTTCTTGGCGGATTGGGCCGAGGCGCATGCAGCGCAAGATGTGAGGACAGGTATTGGCTAGCTTCTCGATCAGCGAAGTGCAGGTGGGCTCTGGTTGGCTCGGGATTTCACCAATCCCGGGCCGAACCGGGACCTATCTGGCCGACCTGGCAACTTTGCTGCGCTGGGACCCGGCGCTTGTCTTTACGATGACCACTCAGGCAGAACTTGATCGCGTAGGGGCAGGGGACGTCTCAACCGATCTCGCAACTGCCGGTGTCCAATGGCGTCACCTGCCGATCCGGGATTTCGGCGCACCAGAAGACCGCACAGCCAGCCTTTGGCCGGAAGCTTCCCACCTTGCACACGATGTTCTGGCAAGCGGGGGCAGGGTTCTTGTCCACTGCTTTGGCGGCTGCGGCCGTTCGGGAATGGCGGTGATGCGCCTCATGGTCGAAACCGGCGAAGACGCCGACCGTGCACTTGAACGATTGCGCGACGCCTGCCCGTGCGCCGTCGAAGTTGAAGCGCAGCGGACATGGGCCGCGCAGCCAATGTTCGATCTGCTGAGGTCGAAACAGTGAGTACACCGAGCGATTCCCGCCGCCTCCTTCTGACAGGCCTCCTAGCTGTTTGGTTCATCG
>CAZMRS010000149.1:0-6301 GCA_964568435.1 uncultured Boseongicola sp.
CTGTTTGCTGGCGGTGACTCCCTGCCGGTTCATCTGAACGGTGTCTCGGTTTGGCCAGGGTGGCTTAATCGCGAGTCTCAGGCAGCTCTTGTCGCTGACCTTAGGAGCGTGGCCGCTGATGCGCCGTTTCGGCACTACACAACGCCCGGCGGACACAAGATGTCGGTGAGCATGACGTCAGCTGGCGATGTTGGGTGGATGACGGACAAAGAGGGGTATCGGTATTCGGACCGGCATATGGACGGTGGCGTCTGGCCCGAGATCCCGAAGTCTGTTCTCGCCGTTTGGCGATCGGTTTCCAGTGTGGATCGCGACCCAGATAGCTGCCTTGTGAACTTCTATGGTGAAGGCGCTAAAATGGGCCTGCATCAGGACAAAGATGAAAATGATCTGGAATGGCCTGTTGTCTCAATATCGCTTGGCGATGATGGGCTATTTCGTGTTGGCGGCCTTTCGCGGCGCGATGCTACAAAAAGCCGTTGGCTTTTGTCTGGCGACGTGGCGGTGTTTTCTGGTGAAAGCCGGCTCGCCTACCACGGCATCGACCGCATCAAGTTCCGGTCCAGCGACCTGCTGCCAAATGGCGGACGGATCAACGTGACACTCAGGGTGGCGAAATAGAACAGCACCCCGACAGCAGTTGATGCGCGTCGGGGTTTGTGGACCCTGACATGAAGAGATCGGCTGAGATCCCGTATGCGCGATCTGACATTCCGTCGGAACAGGCTTCGGTGCGTAGGATCAATTCCATATCGAGAACGCCGAAGTCATCGGGGAAGAAGGCGCCGGTAAAAACAAACCGGTCACGTCGGTTTCTGGACCGATAGAGCCCAGAAATAACGCCGTCCCTGGACTCCGCATCCTGTGACGAGAAGGCCGCGCGCGGTGGGTCGATCTTTATGTTCCAGAACGGCTCTGTTCCAAAGCACTGGCGAACGTCTGGAACGAGACCCGCTCTCTGACCTGACTGCCTTGTCAGAAACGCGAGTGACACCCAGCCGGAACCCTCACCGGTGTTCACCAATCCCCACGTCCCAGCAACGTTTGTGGCAATGACTTCGATGTTGTCCGCATCATGTTGAATGGAGCCGATTTTTGGCGCGCCTGCGTCGGGTGCGCTTCGAATGTTCAAAACGTCGTCTGCGGCAACGCCCTCAACATCGTAGAGCGCTGGCCAGGCGTCATCTGTGGCCAAGGCTGGAGACGCAAAGAGCAGCCAAAGAGCAAAAATGCGGATCACCTTGCTGCGTCCCAACTGAGCGATGCGTGCCGCGAGGTGTAAAACACGCCCATGATGCCAATCGCCAAAATCACAACCGATACCCAGAACGGGTACATCAGCGATGATTTCAGCGGATTGTAATTCACAAAAATGAACCCACGACCCTGATCGATGATGTGGAACAGAGGATTCCAGTCGAACATGACAATCATATGGGCAGGCAGCGTATTGGCGACGAACATCTTGCCAGAAGCGAACATGTTGGCGCGCGTGTAAATCTGCATGACAATCTGTGTAAACTGCGGGAACCAGGGCTTAAGCGCTAGCAGAACCAAGCCGACACAGCACCCCGAGAACCAGGCAAGGACAAGTATCATCGCGGCGCCGAAGGGCTGGTCGATCTCAATAGGGGTCCAAAGGAAGTGGTACAGTGTCAGCATAACAAGGATGGAAACGGTTTGGACATAGAGCGCTCCCAAGGCTGCCGCGCAAACGGCCACGACCTGGTTCATCGGTCTGTGTTGCATCATGGGTGATGTCGGACCTTCGGATCCGATCACTTCTTTCACAGATTTGATGTGCACCATAAAGACAAAAATGCCGGACATGACGTACAGCAAGAAGTCTCCCCGGATTGCAATGCCGCGCAAACCCAGAAGATCGAGAAGCAGAAAAAACGCCCCAACCATTATGACCTGCTGCACGATGTTCAGCCCAATTGCGAAAACCGCATCCCTGTGTGTTTTTCTTATTGATCGAACGGCGTTGTGGAAGATGAGCGACCCTAGCGTCACTGCGCCGTGAATAAGCGATGTGTTCTGCTTCGCCTGAAACATGCCTGCCGTGCCCGTCTCTTTGACAAGATCGCGTGGCGTCTTTGGCCCGTCGTCTCTTGTCGATGCCCCTTCGCAAGACCATAAGCAGTCTTAGTCGTCGATTTCCAGAACGAAGGAACAAAGCATTGGCGGATTTTGACCGAGCGAGCATGGTTGCAACATTTAGGCGACTGGCCCTGGAGGCGGGTAAGGTCATTTTGGAGGTCTACAATCGCGATGATTTCGGCGTTCGCTCCAAGTCCGATGACAGCCCGGTAACCGAAGCGGACGAAGCAGCAGACCGCCTGATATCAGCGGGATTGCGGGCAGCATTCCCGGATATTCCCTTGGTGACCGAGGAGCAGGCCGACACGCATGATTTATCGGTATCGACGTTTCTGATCGTGGATCCACTTGATGGAACCAAAGAGTTTGTCCAGCGCCGCGGCGACTTTACCGTGAACATAGCTCTGGTCGAAAATGGCGTGCCAACCTTAGGTGTTGTGTACGCTCCAGCAAAAAAGCGGCTGTTTTACGTGCAAGCCGACAGCGGCGCGGTTGAGGAAGAAGCGCCCTTCACTGTCGAAACTGTCGGCGCCACCAAGACCATTTCTGTTTCAAGCCCGGACAACACTGCGCTGCGCGTCGTTGCATCCAAGTCTCACAGATCGCCCGAGCTAGAGGCCTACATCGACCTTTATCAAGTGGTTGACAGCGTGGCGGCGGGCTCGTCCTTGAAGTTCTGCTTGGTGGCGGCAGGAGAGGCAGATTTTTACCCTCGATTGGGACCAACGATGGAATGGGATACCGCTGCGGGGGACGCTGTGCTTCGCGCGGCGGGCGGTCGGGTTCTGGATCGAGACACGCGGGCCGATTTGGCCTATGGCAAACCGGGCTTCCGCAACGGGTATTTCCTCGCCTTATCGCCTGACGTCACCTTACAATCCGGGTAGTGGCGGGTGGAGCAAGGATCTCCGAGTTTTAGCGTTGTTGTTGTCAGTCATGGCAGACCAAATTGGTTGCGTAGGTGCCTCACGGGCATAATGCAGCTCGACTATCCATCCTTTGAAGTGATCGTCGTCGCTGACAAAAGTGGTCGTGCTGCGATTCAGGACCACACGCTGCAACCGTTCGTCAAAATGGCGGCGCAGGACGTTCCCAATATCTCGTTGGCGCGCAATGCGGGTATAGCATTGGCATCGGGCGACTTCGTTGCTTTCATTGATGATGATGCCGTGCCCGAGCCTATGTGGCTCCGATATCATGCCGACGCACTCGTTGAAAACAATGCGGCGGCGTCAGTCGGATACGTGCGGGGGCGAAACGGCATCAGTTTCCAATCACAAGTCGAATCGGTGGATGCAGAGGCGGAAACGCACCGGGAACCGTCGCCGGAAAGACAGGTCATTGTTCCTGATTTTTCAACAGATCGCGCTCTGAAACTTGTCGGCACAAACATGGTTATTGCGCGCGACCTTTTGTGTAAGCTTGGCGGTTTCGATCCCGGGTATCGTTATTTTCTTGAGGATACAGATGTCTCGCTGCGACTCGCCCAATCAGGTGCGCGGGCGGTTGCGGCACCGCTTGCCGAGGTGCATCATGCGTCAGCGGCGTCCACTCGCCGCACGCCTCAACGATGCCCAAAGACCCTCTTCGACATCGGACGGTCGAGCGCACTGTTCTTCCGTCGGCACACACCGTCAGCAGAAGACCTATTTGCACGTATCCGGCGTCGCGAAGAACGCCGTCTTCATCGTCATCTGGTCCAGGGGACATGCGAACCCCGTGATATTAGACGACTTCTCGGCACTCTGGACGCGGGCTGGGAAGACGGGCAAGGGGCGGAGCTCGCCGCTTTTAGGCCGATTGAGACCACCCCGCCACCTTTCAAACCGGTGCTGTTCGCGCACGGGACCCACCGCGTTCTGACAAGTCGATACTTTGGCAGACGCGCAAACCTGGAAGCTGCAAAAGAGGGCCTATCTGACGGCGGTTCGGCAAGCGTGTTCAGTTTTTCCCTCACCATCAGGCCACATTGGGTCGGATTTCTCGAATGCGGCGTTTGGCTTCAAGCGGGCGGACAATTTGGCAGAAGTGACCGCGCTGGGCCTGTTTTCAGGTGGTGCAGATTTGCCAAGCGCACCCAAGAAGAAATTCGCCGAGTTGCAATGCAACGGGGGATCAGCGAAAATTAGGAATTGGCAAGATGAGGTGGGGACCGAACATCTTGCGATCACAAGCTGGTTTGCCTTCACTGCTGTGGGGGATACGAGAATAGTAAGAGGTCCGAGTGTCCGAAGTGCGTCAACGCGTTACGAAAGCAATATTTCCCGTTGCAGGTTTGGGAACTCGTTTCCTGCCAGCAACAAAGTCCGTCCCCAAAGAAATCATGACCTTGGTGGACCGCCCGTTGATCCAGTACGCGATCGACGAAGCACGCGCCGCTGGTATCACTGAATTCATCTTCGTGACCTCGCGCGGAAAGAGCGCTCTTGAGGACTATTTCGATCACGCCCCGCAGCTCGAAGCGTCACTTCAGGCATCCGGCAAAACCGAACTGCTCGAAACGTTAAAGACGACCAACATGGAAAGCGGCGCCATCGCATACATCCGCCAGCACAAAGCCATGGGTTTGGGTCACGCCGTTTGGTGCGCGCGGCGTCTGATTGGCGACGAGCCATTTGCGGTGATTTTGCCCGACGATGTGATTGCGGCAGAAAAGCCTTGCCTGCAGCAGATGGTGGAGGCTTACGAGCAGACGGGCGGCAATATGGTCGCTGCGATGGAGGTGCCGCATGACAAGGTCTCGTCGTACGGTGTTCTCGACGTCAGACCGTCCGCTGGGCCGTTGCTTCCTGTTGAAGGGATGGTGGAAAAGCCAGATGTGGACGATGCACCGTCGAATCTGGCTGTGATTGGTCGTTACATCCTGACTCCTGACGTTTTGGAAACTCTTCACCGTCAGAGATCTGGCACGGGTGGAGAGATTCAACTGACAGATGCGGTTGCTGCGGAAGTGGGGTCGGGTCGGTCAGTGCATGCACTCAAGTTTGAAGGTCAGCGTTTTGATTGCGGCTCGAAAGCCGGCTTCCTTCAGGCGACAGTAAGCTTTGCTTTGGCGCGCGAAGACCTTCAAGATGAGCTATCTGCCTTTCTGCGGGAGATATCGCCATTGATCCGCGCTGCCGAGTAGGTCTAAGACTCAACCAAGCAGAAAGTTTGCAGGCGAATAGTTGTGGCTACCCCCGTCCTTGATCTTAGCAGGACATTTTCTCGGCTCGGTCCACGTGCTTCCACAGGCATTGACCGAGTTGAACGGGCGTATCTGGAAGAAACGATCCGCCGCAACGGCTGGGCCCTAATTCGTACGCCTCGCGGCTTCCTGATGTTCGAACCCGATAGGCTACCTCGTCTGCCGGAGTATCTCGATAGAACGGATCTTGATGGCGCTGATCTGGCATCGACGATTCGAGCGATTGCGTCGTCTCGGTCTTCCAGCCTATCGATCCGAAAGATCATGTGGCGCATGCCGAATGGTCTGGCTTACATCAATGTCGGGCACACCAATCTGAACTCGCAAACGTTCCGCGCGATGATGGAAATGCCCGACAATCGCAAAATCGTCATGATCCACGACACTATTCCAGTAGATTTCCCCGAGTATCAGACCGAAGCAAGCAGAGCGAAGTTTGTTGAACGGCTCACGGCGACAATCAACTTTGCCAACCACATCATCGTTCCCTCGGACGAAGTACGCGAAAGCATCGAGCGTCGCATGGTTGGCACCGGCCATCGCGTGCCGGTCCTGGTGTCGCCTCTTGGTATAGATGTGGGCGGGCAGCCCGCGAACGTTGAGAAGGCAGATAAGCCTTATTTCGTTGTCCTTGGCACAATTGAGCCGAGGAAGAACCACAAACTGCTTCTGGACATCTGGGATCGGATGCACCGCAAGATGGACGAAAGCCGCATTCCAGAACTTCGCATCATTGGCGCGCGCGGATGGAAAAACCCGGAAGTCTTCGAGTGGCTCGATCACTCGCCGCATGTTGGGCGTACGGTGTTCGAATTGGGCTCGCTTCCGGACAAAGAAATGAAAGCGCAACTGGCTGGATCCACGGGTCTTTTGTTCCCGTCCCACGCGGAAGGGTTTGGCTTGCCCCCGTTTGAGGCGACGGCTCTTGGAATTCCGTCGATTTCAGCACCTTTGCGCACGGTAGAGTTGTTTCTGGGCGACAAGCCTATTTACGCAGATCCGGCCGATATG
>CAZMRS010000150.1:0-748 GCA_964568435.1 uncultured Boseongicola sp.
CCGACGACGTTCTCTGGCTTCGCTCATATCGTTGGCTCCGAAAAAACAAGTTCAACGTTTAATACACCAGCGGCGAATCCAGCGCGGCCAGATTGCGGCGATTGCCATGCGAAAACGACATCGCTTCATCAACACTGCAAATTAGTTAGGCAACTCGCATCAAGTGTGAAGAACGACGCGCCAATACGCTTGCACAACACCGGGTAGCCGCCTAATCAGCGCACATGAACGCGCAAATCCATGACCGCCTCCTCATCATCGACTTCGGTTCGCAAGTCACCCAACTCATCGCCCGCCGACTGAGAGAACTCAGCGTCTACTGCGAGATACACCCGTTCAACGCGGTGACCGAAGATTTTCTGAATAACTTCGCACCAAGGGCCGTGATCCTCTCCGGCGGACCGGCGAGTGTCGTACACGAAAATTCGCCGCGCCCCCCGGAAAATCTCTTCGATCTTGGCATCCCGGTTCTCGGGATCTGCTACGGGCAACAGGTTATGATGCAAATGCTTGGCGGTCGTGTCGAAGGCGGCAAGATCTCTGGCGGCGGTGGCACCGCTGAATTCGGACGAGCCTACGTCCAACCATCCTCCGAAGCGTTAGAGCTTTTGAAAGGATGGTTCGACGACGAGTCAGAACAAGTTTGGATGAGCCATGGCGATCACGTCGCCGAATTGGCCCCCGGTTTCAAAGTGTTCGGCACTTCACCCAATGCGCCCTACGCCATCACGGCCGATACCGACCGAAA
>CAZMRS010000150.1:785-6300 GCA_964568435.1 uncultured Boseongicola sp.
TGCAAAGCTTTTCGAAGACTTCAGGCAAGAAGCGGGCTTTAGTGGCGACTGGACGATGGGTGCCTACCGTGAAGAGGCCATCCGAAAGATCCGCGATCA
This sequence comes from uncultured Boseongicola sp., assembly GCA_964568435.1. Classification (GTDB taxonomy): domain Bacteria; phylum Pseudomonadota; class Alphaproteobacteria; order Rhodobacterales; family Rhodobacteraceae; genus Boseongicola. Next base: position 885 of record CAZMRS010000150.1, read on the forward strand.
AGTTGGCGACAAAAAAGTAATCTGTGGCTTGTCGGGTGGGGTGGACAGCTCTGTTGCCGCAGTCCTCATTCACGAAGCCATCGGCGACCAGTTGACCTGCGTCTTCGTGGATCACGGGCTACTTCGGAAGAACGAAGCGGACGAAGTTGTGGCGATGTTCCGAGACAACTACAACATCCCGCTCATCCACGCGGACGAAAGCGACCTATTCCTCGGCGAACTCGATGGCCAATCCGATCCGGAAACCAAGCGCAAGATTATCGGCAAGCTTTTCATCGACGTCTTTCAGAAATACGCCAACGAAATCGAGGATGCCGAATTCCTTGCACAAGGAACGCTCTATCCAGACGTGATCGAAAGCGTCAGCTTCTCAGGTGGCCCATCCGTCACCATCAAAAGCCACCATAACGTCGGCGGCTTGCCGGAAAAGATGGGCCTTAAGCTCGTCGAGCCACTGCGAGAGCTCTTCAAAGACGAAGTTCGGGCCCTTGGCCACGAACTGGGCCTGCCGCCGTCCTTCATCGGCCGCCATCCATTCCCAGGCCCTGGCCTCGCAATCAGATGTCCCGGCGAAATCACACGTGAGAAACTTGACATCTTGCGCAATGCCGACGCGGTCTACATTGACCAAATCCGCAAGCACGGGCTTTACGACGAGATTTGGCAGGCATTCGCAGCCATCCTCCCCGTGCGGACAGTTGGTGTCATGGGCGACGGGCGGACTTACGACTACGCATGTGCACTCCGCGCAGTGACGTCCGTGGATGGCATGACGGCAGATTATTACCCCTTCACCCATGAATTCCTCGGTGAAACCGCAACGCGTATCATCAACGAGGTTCCTGGCATAAACCGAGTGTTTTATGACATCACATCAAAGCCGCCAGGCACCATCGAGATGGAATAAGCACAAAGCTCACCTTTTCAGACGGAAACAATTCGACGCACAGCACGGAATTGTTTGCCATTTTCATAATTATTTGAGTAAGTTTTTCTCATTAAATGCCCGAAGACTTGGGACAATCTGGCCCGAAGGGTAAACTCCGCCTGAATCGCCTTTGCGGCAGTTCTTTGTGTGGAATCAGTTAGGTGGTATTATGAAACTTATTAGATGGATCTTTGCGATCGCCGTCCTGTCGGTATGGTGCGCCCTGATCGGAACCGGGCTTTACGTCGCAATGTACGAGCCCAAAACAGAACTCCCCGAAGCAGAAGCAATCGTCGTCGTCTCTGGCAATGCCGGTAAGAATGGCGGCCTCTTTGGCGAAACTGAAGAGCGGCTGAATCGCGCCGTTGCGCTCTATAACGAAGGGCTCGCACCTCGCCTCGTCGTCTCGGGTGGCACCACATCGAACGCCGAAACTGTCGCCGATGCCATGAAGACAGCAGCCATGGCTGCAGGGGTTCCCGAATCCGCGATTACGGTAGAAAGCGGGTCTCACTCCACACTGCAAAACGCACTCTTCACAGCCGACATCGAAGACCTTAACAAATCCGCACCAATTCTGTTGGTCACGCACCGTTATCACCTTCCGCGCGCCAATGCGTCCTTCCGTTGGGCAGGCTTCAATGACATCACGAACGTCGCAGCCGACCCCGATGGTGGACTTCAAGTAACGCCGCCCCTCCTCTGGGAAAGCGTGAAATGGCCACTCAACGTGGTGCGCGCAGCTGCCGCTAGCGCAGCCCAGGCAGGCAATGTTCCACGGGAAGACTACAGCCAGTACCTTGAATGACGGATAAGTCGCGGCCTCTTCTGGCCGCGGCCTGGATGACGGGGGCGATATTCAGCTTCTCGTCCATGGCCGTGGCCGGACGCGCTATTAATCACGAACTCGATACCTTTGAGATGATGATGTACCGGTCTTTGATCGGTCTCGTCATTATCGTTTGCATCGGCCTCGCACTCGGAAAACTGCCCGAAGCACGCACAAACCGACTGGGGCTCCACATAATCAGAAACCTCGCGCATTTCGCAGGCCAGAACCTCTGGTTCTATGCGCTTGGGCTGATCTCACTCGCCCAACTGTTCGCGCTGGAATTCACGTCCCCTATCTGGATCATGATTCTGGCCGCCCTCCTTCTGGGCGAGCGGCTCACCGGGTCGCGACTAGCTGCTCTCGCGCTGGGCTTCATTGGCGCGCTCATCGTTGCACGGCCGGGCGCAGACGGAGATCCAATCGGCCTTCTCATTGCGGCAGCCGCCGCCATTGGCTTCGCAGGCTCCATCGTCTGCACCAAAATGCTCACCCGCACAGAAACCATTTACTGTATATTGTTCTGGCTGACGCTGACACAGGTCGGCTTCGGAATAATCGCCACAGCATGGGATGGCGATGTCGCCTTACCCTCCACCACCAGCTGGCCCTGGGTCGCGCTCATTGCCGTCGCAGGCCTCCTCGCCCACACTTGCCTGACCAACGCACTGGCCGTCGCACCAGCGACCATCGTGACACCAATGGACTTTATTCGACTGCCCGTCATCGCAATTGTCGGAATGCTCTTTTACGGAGAACCTTTGGACCCGCTGGTATTCGTCGGAGCCGCCCTGATTTTTGCCGGAAATTACCTCAACATCTGGGTGGAATCGCGCAAGGCACAGTAATCTGTGTCACTTTTGCGATTAAAAATTAGATGACACTGTTGTGACGCTGCGTCCCAATTGACGTGAAACAAGCGAGTTCCTACTGACGATTTCACTGAATGTGTTGTGTCTGGGAAGGGATCAAGAGTCATGAAGAAACTAGCACTTGCCGTTGCCGCCTTGGGCGCAGGCACGTCTGCCTACGCAGGGGGCCTTGAACGGACACCGCAATCCATGGCTGTTCTCTTCGAAGACGGCCGATATCTGGAGTTTAGCTTTGGGTATGTAGATCCCAATGTTTCAGGGGACCTCACTGTGGCGCCTACCGTAACGGTGAATTCGGGCGGCATGCTCAGCAGCTACGCGAACCTGGGCGCGGCATACAAAGCAGATCTGAACGAGTCACTCTCCTATGCGCTCATCTTTGATCAACCCTACGGAGCAAACACAGCCTATCCCACTGCGACCCCCTATCCTTTTGCGGGATCAACAGCGGAGGTAAAAAGCAACGCTCTCTCAGGTATACTACAATACAACTTCGACAGCGGCATGAGCGTCTATGGCGGCCTGCGTTTGCAATCGCTGCAAGCAGAAGCCTTCTTGCCCCCACTTGGCAACTACACGATCACCAGCAACACAGATTATCAGCTCGGCTATCTTGCAGGCGTCGCCTACGAGCGCCCAGATATCGCCCTCCGTGTGGCACTCACGTACCATTCCGAAGTCGAACATGAACTCGATCTGACGGAAAACAGTCTATCCCCGATTATCGCGCCCGCCGGCGAAGAAACGAATACAGAAAACGTTTCCATGCCTCAGGCATTGAATCTCGAATTCCAATCAGGCGTCGCCGAAAACACTCTGGTATTTGGCTCAGTTCGCTGGGTTGAATGGTCCGAAACCGTAATTGATCCGACGCTATATCAGAACGCTGCTCAGCCCCGACCATTGGTCTTTTTCGATGATGACCGGATTACATACACACTTGGCTTGGGCCGTCGCCTCAACGAAACGTGGTCTGTGCTCGGCTCCGTATCATACGAAGAAAACACTGGCTCTCTCACGGGTAACCTTGGACCGACAGACGGATTTGCATCCATCGGAGTGGGAACTGTCTACACAAAAGACAACGTAAAGATCACAAGCGGCATTCGCTACGTCGACGTTGGCGATGCCACAACGTTTGTAAATGCGGACTTCTCCGGCAACTCAGCTATCGCAGCTGGTGTCCGCGTCGGCTACAGCTTCTAAGCCCAGTCATTTCCCCACTATCAAAAACCCCGCCGAGGCGGGGTTTTTTATGACGTGCCACTCCGCCACGCGCGCGGGAAAATCACTCCCACCCCAATTGACCGCCCAAGCCCGACACCCTATCGCTGATCCAACGAAGGCAAGAGGACGGATATGCTCTACAAAACCAGCAAAGACTGGCGCAATGCTCCCGAAAAGCGGCTCATGCTTTTCGGCATGTCCGGCCTTGGGAAAACGCATATTTCCAATCTCTTGCGCGATTTCGGCGGCTGGTTTCACTACTCTGTCGACTACCGCATCGGCACGCGTTACATGGGCGAGCACATTGCCGACAACTTCAAGCTTCAGGCGATGAAGGTTCCGCTGCTGGCCGACCTTTTGAAATCCGACAGCGTGCACATCCAGTCAAACATCACATTCGACAACCTCGCCCCGCTCTCCACCTACTTGGGCAAACCCGGAGACCCCGCGAAGGGAGGACTGCCCTGGGCCGAATACCTGCGCCGCCAGGACTTGCACCGCGCCGCAGAAGCTGCCGCAATGCTCGACACCGCACACTTCATCAACCGGGCCAAAGCGCTTTACGGATACGATAACTTCATCTGCGACACCTCCGGTTCCATCTGCGAGATCGTGGATGCGGAAAACCCAGAAGATCCAATCCTGTCAGCCCTGTCAGAATCCGTCCTCATGGTCTGGATCGAAGGCAGCGACGACCACACACAAGAACTCGTCCGCCGTTTCGATCGCGCCCCAAAACCGATGTGTTACAACGCAGAGTTTCTCGAAGCGGCGTGGGAAAATTACTTATCCCAATCCGGCAGCACAGAAACAGACGTTGACCCGGACGCTTTCGTGCGCTGGACATACGCCCGCGCTCTCGCCCACCGCCAGCCTCGCTACAAAGCCATGGCGGACAACTGGGGCATCACCATCCAGGCTAACGACGTCGCTCAGGTTCGGTCCCAAGACGACATGATGGACCTGATCGCAAACGCGCTCCCCTGACATCACCCTTTCAACAATACCTCGGGGTGAGGCGCCGGACACGGCGCCGAGGGGCAGCGCCCCTTGTTCTCAAGCCCCTTCACGTCTATCTCCAAATCCTCGCATCGCAAAACGGCCTAATCCCATGCCCATCAAGCTTCCATCCAACCTCCCCGCCTACGACGTCCTGACGCGCGAAGGTGTGATGGTCATGCCTGCCGATGCTGCCGAGAAACAGGACATTCGTCCGATGAAGATCGGCCTCCTCAATCTGATGCCAAAAAAAATTCAGACCGAGAACCAGTTCGCCCGTCTGATCGGCGCGACACCACTGCAGATCGAATTGCAGCTGATCCGCATGTCTGAACATCAGACCAAGAACACCGCCGCCGAACACATGGAGGAATTCTACCTCCCGTTTCAGGAGGTGAAGGACCAGAAGTTCGACGGGCTAATCATCACCGGCGCGCCCATCGAACACCTTCCATTTCCGGAAGTGACATACTGGGACGAACTCAAGGACGTCATGGACTGGACCCAAACGAACGTTCACATGACCTTTGGCGTCTGCTGGGGCGGCATGGCGATGGACAA
>CAZMRS010000151.1:0-6248 GCA_964568435.1 uncultured Boseongicola sp.
AAGCGGGAAAAATGATCGTAATCACCGCTGAACCGGACACGCTCCATTGCGCGACGTGGCATATAACCCATTGACTTCTTGTTGAAATGCTCAAGAAGTTGAAGAAGCTCCCGTTCGACTGTTTCGGTTCGGTAGTCGATGGTCAGCGACTTAGAGGCGTGGTGGAAATCCATCGGGACGCCCGTCATCTTTAGCGCGCGGTTCATGCCGATGTGGTCAACGCGGGCGACGCGTTCAGCGGGTATATCTGCGAAAGCGCCACGTTCGGCCATCACGGCCTCGACCAGGAGCTGGCGCTTGAAATATCGCATCTCACGCTCGGATGGTGGCGTGCCGGTTTTGTAATCGTAAATGATGAGCGCACCGTCGGCGCGTTGGTCGATCCTGTCGGCCTTGCCGCGCAATTCGAAGGGCGAGCTGGGCAGGGTGACCAAACCCTTAATCTCTTGCCCCAATGGCCTGGAAGATTTCTGGCGACTGATTTCCTGCTCGATAAAATCTTGGGCGATGGCCGAGAGATGGCCGAACCATTGTCGACGGACGGAGGGCCACGGAACCGTGGCCTGAAGCACATCGTCCGCAATTTCAAGGAACCGCCTCGCGTCGGTGTCTGCATCATTTAGGGGTTCGTTGAGAAGACGTTCGACGATGGCGTGGAAGACCGTGCCGCGCATCGCGGCGCTTGGCTCGGCCTTGAGCGGATTCAAGGGTTGGAGCTTGAGGCTGTAGCGGGCGTAGATGGCGAATGGATCGCGGATGAGCTTTTCGATGTCGGTGACTGTGTACGATTTTGTACGCGCCGCGACCGGTGGTGCAGGGGCATTGCGGCTTTCAGGGGCGGGGTCGCCAGACGGCAGGTCCAACTGCTTGGCAAGATCGAGATACCGCGCGCCACGATCGCGCATCTTGGCAAGCGGTGAGCCGACTTCATCACCCGACAGGCCGGACATGAGATTGGTGAGGCGGTTGAGCCAACGAGACGGGACGGTTTCGGCGTCGTCGTCGCGACGGGCCCTGGATAAAATGACGCGCGGAGCCGCTGCTGCTTGCTGGTAGTCGTGAGCGGATAGCCCGATCTCACGTTCGGGCGACAGAAGCCCAGCCTCGCGACGCATCTGACGGCTGAGCCAAGGATCAGGATCCGGTCGGCCAGGCCACACGCCTTCGTTCAAACCACCAAGAATGGCGAGATCAACGCCCATGACGCGAGATTCGAGCGTTCCCCAGATCATAATCTGGGGGTGAGAGAGTTCGGTGTTTCGCGTATTGCCCGACGAGAGCGTGGATTCCATCAGGCTGAGGTATTCCGACAAGCTTAGATGCGTTGATGCGATGTCGTCAGCGGCCAAGGCTTCCATCGCGGCCAGCGTATCGCGCCCGGCCTCCTTCTTCCAAAGCTGACAGGTCTCCGCGTCTCCTCCGGCGACGGTTTCTGAAATTGTTAAGTGTCTCTGGACGAGTGGGCCAAGTTGAGGGGGCAGCGGTCGCTCAAGATCTGACAGAATGCCTTTAAGCCAAATTGCCCAATCGGTGAGGGATGGTTTCTCTTTTGGTCCGGTGAAGGCGTCCAGGACGGCTGATGTGAGAGTTGTGACCGATTTTCTGCGGAGAAAGAGTTCCAACTCACGCGTCGCAAGAAGATGATTGCCTCGAACGGCGTCGTCATGGCTTTGCGTGAGGGGGTGCTTCAGCAGCGCGATGACTTTTTCAGAGGCGGTCTCGCTATTCAGAAGATCTCCAACGTGTCGGAGAAACCGACCCGGCGGAGTCAACGACAATGGGCGACCTGCGCTGTCGTCCGGAATAATGCCCCATCGACCAAGTGCAGCGGCGACGCGACGACTGAGTGTTCGATCCGGTGTGATGAGAGCGGCGCTTTCGCGGTTGTGTGCGGCCTCACGCAGGGCAATCGCCATGGCGAGCGCTTCTTCGCGCGGTTGCGGCGCCTCGATCAGGGCAAGGTTCTTGGTGTGTTGAGCGAGATCGCCAAGCCTTGGTCCTTCGACACGCCATTGGCTTGTGATTGGTGCGGGCCTTAGAGACAATGAAATCAATGTATTGCGGTCTGGATCGGGGGCGGCGCCTCCCCAGTGCACGACATCGGTGGATGGATTCAAGCTGAGCGCTTCGGCAAGTACCGCGAAGCGGTACTGAGGATGATCTTCCAGGCGGGACGACGGATCTGCCAGTCTGGACCAGGCTGACGATGGCAAGTCGGTATCAAACCCCGGGAGGATGACAGCACCTTGGGGTAAGTTGGCGACTGCCTTCATCAGTTCGAACGTTGTGCCGCGCGAACCGGTAGAGCCGACAAGCAGAACAGGCGTGTCCGGCGCAGCGCGAGACCAATTGGAGACGAGAGCTTCAGTTGCGGCGCGAAGCCTTGCATCGCTATCCGCGTGGCTGGTGCCGGTTTCGTCCAAGTATTGTTGAACAATAGACAGGAAAGCGAGGCTACGCTCCCAATACCTTGAGGCATCTTCGACTTTGAGTGAAAGGAGCGCTTTTGGATCAACATTTTCGCCATGCAGCTCGTCCATAAGCGCCGCGAGACTATCGGCGAGGGCGAACAGGGCGGATTTTGGGGCGGGAGCGTCGGGTCCATCGAGGAGTGGACGGATGAGGCGAGCGAGATCCAGCTTGCGTGCCAACTTGGATTGCGTTGTCGAGAGGTCCGCACCGGGGACCAGACGGTCAACGGCCGTGATGGGGGTGATGCGCGGGAGAAGGCGTGGGCCGTGCTTTGAGAACTCGTCAATCAAGCGTCGACGCATCCGTTCGGTATTGACGATGATCTGAACACGTGGGAGCGCGTCAGGGGGTTCGTATTGGTGGGCACTGAGGCAACGCGCGACAATCTCCTTTGCAAAGTCCGCGCCGAGCGGCACGCCGAACACCCTTGGTTTTTCGGTTGGCTCAAACATCGAATGCCTCATTAGCCCTTATTAGAGCCTGTTTTGTGCCAATATCGGTCCATGTTCCCGGATAGACGATGCCGTGAATACCGCCGTCGCTGGCCAGCACATCCCAATAGGCGTTGAGGGAAAAGACGGTGTCTGAGATTTGGCTCAGCCGATCCGTGCGGATGATCTGCGCCCCGGTGTAGACCATATCGCCCCCGCGTCCGAGTTTTCCATCGGCTAGATGAAAGTCGCCGGGGGCATCGCGGTTAATGGCACGCGCGAGTGGAACGACGAGGAGAAGTGCCTGGAATGTGTCCGACCAGCTTTCAAGCAAGAGCTCTAATGGGTTTGGACCGTTCCAAGCATAGTCAGGGTTTAAGGTGGCTGTCGGATCGGTCAGCCTGTCGGCGGCCGCTTTTAGGCCACCACCAGTATCAAGAATGTCTGGTGTCTCATGGAGGACCGTGACGCCGGCTGCCGTGAGGTGCGGTTCGATCTTGTCATGCAGATAATGTGTGTTGGCAATAATAGTCTCTATTTCAGCAGATTTGGCGATATCCAGGGCGTGATCGACCATTGGTCGACCTGCCAGCGGGAGCATGGGTTTTGGCGTGTCTTTGGTCAATTCACCCATCCGCGTTCCAAAGCCAGCGGCAAAGATCATGAGAGATATGTCAGACGGTCTCATAACGCGATCTCCGCCAGGTAGTCGGGCGTCGGCTTTGGTAGCGCTGCGCGCAGTGTTGTCGCAAACGTGCTTAATGCTGGATGCGATGCACAAGTTATGAGGTGGGCATAAACGCGCGGGAGGGCCGGCAAATGGTGAGGTTTGGCGTCTCTTCTTGCAGCGCTGGTGAAGATACCGAGTATGCGGAGATTGCGCTGTACGCCGAGTGCGGCAATGGCCTTGGACGTTTCGGCCACGTTGTCTCCGGTGCGCCGGCAATATATCTGGATGATGTGCTCGCTCAGTTCTTTTGACACATCCGTTCGAGCGTCGGTGAGGAGCGACATGAGATCATAGGCAGGATGCGTGAGAATGGCGTCCTGAAAGTCGAGCAATCCGGCGCGCCGAGCGGGTGGATTGTCGCCAAGCCAGATGATGTTGTCGGCGTGAAAATCGCGCAGCGAAACCGTTGGAGTGATCTTGAGTGTTTCCACCAAAATAGGCTCTAAATAGGCTCGAATGTTATCAAGGGCCTGTGAATCGGCGCCGGTGTACCATGTGTCTGCGAGTGTGGTGGCGTCGCAGAAGTCTTGCGCTGAGGGCGTGGCAAGGCCGAGGGGAGGGTTTGCATTGCGTATGGTGATAAGTGTGTCGACGATGTCTTCGTATGACGGCTTTTGAATGTCCGGGTCTTTGGCGATGAGAGTTGTGAGCTTGGAGTCTCCGAAATCTTGCATGACGGCAAGACCGCCTTGGGTATCTGCGGAGTAGATTTCCGGCGCAGACAGTCCAAGCGACCTGAGCCAGTTCGACAGCATGATGAATTGGGAGAGGGACGGATCGTTTTCAGAGGCGCATTCCATCAAAACCGCCTTTTTAGAGCCTTTACGCAGCCTAAAATACTTCCGGGCGGAAAGGTCACCTGCGATCTTTGTGACCGCGGCGTTGGCCCAGCCAGCGGATTCCAGGAAGGACGTGACCCGTTCATCCATTTGAGGGTTCCAAGCGGCTGAGGCGAGAGTCTTTCCAGTGAGCGGTGAGTTGTCGTGAGTCGCCGTCCATCTCAAATGTTAAGTGCAATGCGGTCGCGGGCTGCAAGTCTCCCAGGCGATCCGGCCATTCGATAAGTGTGATTGCGGTTTCAAGAGCCTCTTCCAGGCCGAGTTCAATGAGCTCGTCTGGGCCTGAGAGGCGATACAGGTCGGCGTGCCAGATCTCGCAGGTGCTGTCGTCATACATTTGAACGAGCGTGTATGTGGGCGAGGGGACTTCTTCGAAGAGGTTGTTGTCAGCGAGCCGTTTCTGAATAAGCGCGCGGGCGAAGTGCGTTTTGCCTGCGCCGAGCCCACCAGACAGCAGAACACAATCGCCCGGGCGCAAATGGCTTGCGAGGCGGGCACCTAGGTTCGAGGTATCTTCGGGGCCGGGTAGGGGGATGTGCAACGTAGATGGCGCGGACATATCCCTACTTTTAGGGGTACGGCGCGACGCCGCAAGCGCGATCAGACGGCTTCTTGCAATTGATCTGCTTTCGCGGGCTCGGATACATGAGTTCTTTGGAACACCACCTGCGTTCCTCCTCGGGTGAGGGGGATGCATTTGCAGTCCATCACGCGCCCGTCGGCCAACATGATCGGCGTGACCCACTCTACGCGATCGCTGAGGTCGAGTGCGAAATCTCGGATGTCACCCCACACAGGTGTGGGGAGGCTCTTTTCGTGCCAGCGTCCGCATTCATCCACGATTGTCGTTTCCGTAACCAGGGTCTCGGGGTCGCCGCCCCAGAGTCGTCGGTAGGCTAGGTTCGTTTGGAGAAGGACACCGGACGGTGAGAACAGCGCGGTGGCGTCATCCATGTTGTCGAGCAGCGTCTGGCTGGTCTCGAGTTCGTGTCGAAACTGGCGCGTGAGGGACATTTCGGCCGAGATGTCTTCGAACAGAAAAGCGATTGCACCGTCTGGGTGCGGACGGCCCGTGACGCGATACGTCAGGTTGCCGGCAAGCGACCATGTTTCGCTGTATGTGCCGTCGGATGCGGCGGATTCGAGTTCGGCAATCGAGTTTCTCCACGCGCGGTAATCGCGTGGCTCGGGGATCGTGCGGTTTTCCCGAAGCTTGTCGAGTACTTCAACGAGGCTTGGACGAGAGGTTAGAAAATCAACCGGGAGGCGGGTGAGCTCTGTCAGCGCGGGGTTAAAAAGGGCAAGCTTCCGGCTTCTGTCGAACACGGCCAGCCCTGTGGTGAGTTGCGAAAACGTTTTGGTTAGCGTTTGCATCAACTCTTTAAATTGCGTTTCGGCGTGGACCACGGAATTTGCGTCATAGGCTGTATAGAGCCTGTCCCGCCCAATGGGGATGCTTCGGATGTCGAACCAGTCAAGCTTATCATGGTCGGTCTTATTCAGCGATAGCCGTTGAGATTTGCCGGTATGAATTTCCGGAAAGAGACGCGGGAGCGGCCAAGTTGATGCTGCTTCGTCGCCATGCATATCGCGCACAGTATTCAGGTAGGCGCGATTAACCCAGATTGGTGTTCCGTCAGGAGTTTCACGCCAAACCAAGTAGGGCGCGAGTTCGACGGTTTGGCGCAGCGTTTCAAGTTCGGCGTCGATGGCTGCGAGGCGATGGATGTCTTCGGCTTGCAGCGACACTTGCTCGCGGCTTTGAATCTTGATGCG
>CAZMRS010000152.1:0-6136 GCA_964568435.1 uncultured Boseongicola sp.
CGCACACGACGGGCACCGCCGGCTTTATGGTTGCTGGTTGTCGCAAGCGTCGCGCCGTTCCGGCTGCGTAGAGCCACGATAAAGGCGTCAAAAGTCGGGCGAGAAGCCCCGGATGCGATGCCTTTCGAAACCAGAAGCGCGGTGCCTGCATCACGCAAGCTCCTCTTCGTCCAAGATGTTGTTGATCATTTCCGCGAGCGCTTCGACGGCTGGGGCGGCTTCTGTCGTGACTTTCCAGCCTTCGTGGGCAAGTTTGGCGGCTTTGTCAGGTGAAAGCAGCGAAAATACCGCATCGCCAAGATGATTTTCGTCCTGAACAAGGAGACTGGCTTCCGCCTGCTGGAGTTTTTGAATGCGAGGTACCGAGCCGCCGACCTCAGGGCCATGCAAGACTGCTGAGCCTAAGGAGGCTGGTTCGAACGGATCCGACACTGGCACATCTGTATTGAAGGAACCACCCAAGAAAGTGATAGGTGCCAGACGGTACCATAGCCCCAGATCTCCGGGTTCGTCTGCGATGTAGACTTGCACGTTCTCGTCCGGCTCGCCTCCGGAGGACCGCAGCGCCGTGCGCCATCCTTGGGCCTCAAGTGAGGCCGCAATATCTACGCCTTCTTCGGGGTGACGTGGGACGATGATGAGCAAAAGCCGGTGGGCGGCGCGGATCGTCCGACGTTGGGCGGCGTCAATCGCCGGTACTTCGTCGATCAGCACGTTGCAGGCCAGCCATACTGGTCGGCCTGCTAATGACAGGGCGATTTCGTCACACTCGTCTTCGTCGCAAGCCGGTGCAAGTGCAGTGTCTCCTATGAGGCCCGCCGACACGACTGAGTTCGGTGAGAACCCATTGCCGATCAGCGTCTGCCTTTGAGGTTCGTTGTCGACGATCACACCCTTCAGCAGCTGGGCCAGATTGATGGGATTGGGGGACAACTGCCCCTGTTCCGACAGGTCGTTTTGGTCGGTGACTGCGAGGAACAGCGGTATTTCGAGCTTGGCTGCTTCCGAGGTGAGCACGGGGCGATTTGGCGGGCCGATTATCACCCCGGCATCTGGGTGCCAATATTCGAGGAAACGCTGGACGGAGCCGCTTGTCTCACTGGGGACCAATTGATGGAGGGCAGCAGAGCTGACGGCGCTGAAGCTGGCTGCGTTTTCAGAAGACGTGACGAGGCATTTCACAGGTTCATCGCGTAGGCTGGATAGAGCCGCGGCGAGCGCTGCGGCGCATCCCGCATCCACCTGATTTGACACATGAATCCAGAGGAGAAACCCCTCGGGGCGTGGTTCGGTCGGATGGCCCAAACGCTCGGGGCCACGCTCGGGGGGGGCGGGGTTGTTGCGGCGGAGGGTTCGGTCGGCGAGGCTCGATGCGGTCGCAAAGAGCCGCGAGACCAGACGGGGTTGTCTGGGGGTCAGTTGCCCAGCTCCTCGGTGGAGGCGGCCTGGTTTTCCTCATCTCGCAAGCGGTGTAGGTGGGCGATGTAGTAGCGCATGTGTGCATTGTCGACAGTGCGCTGGGCCTCGGATTTCCAGGCGTTGTAAGCCGTTGCATAGTCAGGGAAAATTCCGACGATGTGGATGTCGTCCACGTTCCGGAAAACGTTAGTGGAAGGGTCTGTCAGTTCGCCGCCGAAGACAAGGTGAAGGCGTTGGGCCATGGGTGTTCTCCCGTTGTTGGGGCCAAGCTAAACGACCCGGCCCGAGGGTCAAGTCGGCGTCGGATTTGGCGCGGAAATGCGGCGTTTTCGCAATTCGGTATCACGTCGGTATCACGTCGGTATTACGTCGGTATTACGTCGGTGCGCCCGTTCGGGGGTATAGGAAAGTCTTAACGAAAGATTTTGGTGCCTCCGGCGGGGATATTTTTGCCAAGAAGAAAGGAGGGGCCTTGGTTGTTGCTTGGGTTTTCCGATTGCCAGCAGAAAGTCAGAAAGCGTCGCCTAAACCTTACCAGTCCTGCAACCCAAGGAGCTTTTCCCCCAAGTCCGTGAGCTTCGCGGGCTCTTGCCTCGACTTTTCCCAATCGCGGGGATCGCCGGGGAAGTCGGGGCGGTTTGGGGGCTCGATTTCGCGCCAGAGGCGGATGCGTTCTTCTTTCTCTTCCGTATTGTCCGGCTCGGCAGGTTGCATGGAGATGTATTGCGCCAGCCGCACGCGATCTTTGGAGATGTTGGGGCGCACGCCGTGGGCGAGAAGGGAGTTGAAGATCATCAGGTCGCCGGGGTTCAGCGAGATGTTTTCACGCTCGATCCCAGTCATGTCGGGAAGGATAGGGTTGCGGTCTTCCGGTTGGGTTTTGACCCATTCTTCGAAATGTTCGAACAGATAGGGGGCGCATTGGAAGCCGCCTGTTTCGTTGTCCTGCACGTCGAGGCTGAGGACGCCTTGAACGCCGATGGGGGGCGGGTTGAGCGACGTGTTCACGTCCCAGTGGATGAAACCGTCGGTGGAGGTGGCGCCTTTCTTCGGCACGTTGAGGTTGGCGCGGTCGATGGTGACCCAGAGGTCTTCGCGGTCCCAGATGTCGACGAAAGCATCATAGACGCGTTGTGACTGGCGGTTATCCCACATGGTTTGGTGGTGGTAAATCTCGACCATGCCTGCGTTGTTCAACTCGGCGCGCACGTGCGGTCGGCGTTCAGGGGCGTACCAGGTGGAAGGGTCGGTCGGGTCTTTCTCGTCGAACTCCCAAAGGACGTCGACAAGGGCTTTGGCTTGCTCGGCCGAGATGGCGTTGCGGACGATCACGTAGCCCTTGGTGATCCAGTGTTGCCAGTCGTCTTCAGAGAGGACGCGCAGCGGCAAGGTTTTCTGGATGTCTTTCAACTGGGTGGTCAGATGTGCGCTGACCGGATGGCTGATGTCGTCGGCTGTCGGTTGTTGCATAGCTTGGCTCCTCCCTGTTGGCTCTTTGGCCATTTGGGGAGGAGTTTGAGGTGAATGTGATTGGTTTGTCTAGAGGGTCAGGCGGCGGCGCGACCTTCAGCGATGATGGCGTCAACGTTGAGTGGTGAGTTGACCATTTTGAGGATGTTGTTTTCATCGAAGTCCCATTGTTCCTTGGGCCGGTCCCAGTAGAGTTCCACGCCGTTGCCGTCGGGGTCGTGCAGGTAAACAGCTTGGGAGACGCCATGGTCGGCAGCGCCGTCGAGCTCGTAGCCAGCTTTGTAGAGACGGTCGATGACCTGACCGAGCGCGGCGCGGGTTGGGTAGACGAAGGCAATGTGGAAGAGGCCGGTGTGTCCCGGTGGCGGGGGCGTGCCGTCCTTGCTTTGCCATGTATTGAGGCCGAGGTGGTGATGATAGTCGTCGAACGACAGGAAGATTGCCTGGTCGCCGTATTCGGTGACGACGCGCATGCCGATAACATCGGTATAGAATTTGGTGGCGCGGGCGAGGTCAGCAACTTTGAGGTGGCCGTGGCCGATGTGGGCGCCTGGGATTCCTGCAGATTGGGTCATGGGTTTGGTCCTTAGGATGTATCTTTGAGATCAAAGTAAGCAGTCGCGCATTTAGTGGTATCCATTATTGTGATGTGTTATTATCCAATAATGAGTAATAAAAATGTCAACTGGTCAGATGTCCCTGTGTTTCTGGCGGTCGCACATGAGGGGTCCAGCCTCAAAGCTGCGAGCGCCCTTGGAATGCCTCAACCGACTGTCTCGCGCCGGATTGAGGCACTGGAACATGCGCTGGGTCTGACGCTTTTCACGCGCACAACCCGGGGATTTCGCCTGACGAGCGAAGGGCGTGCCTTGTTGGGCAAGGCAGAGGACTTTGCGGCTGCGGGCGACGCATTCTTCTCTGCCGCGCGCGGTGTCGTGGCCCGGCTCGACCGGGTTATTCGCATCGCGGCAACCGAGGCGATGTTCAACGCGGACTTTGCGGCCATGTTGGAAGAATATGTTGCCGATCATCCGGGCATTCGGTTCGAGTTTGTCCCGAGCGATCACTACGTGGACATGGTCGGCGGAGAAGCGGACGTTGCCATCCGCCTAGCTCCGGAAATCAAGGAGCCGACATTGGTCGCGCGGAAGCTTGGGCTTGCCCACATAGATTTGTATGCCTCGCCCAGCTACAGCGCTTCGCATGGCCTGCCGACGCGAGAAACAGAGCTATCGGCACACCGGATTGTCGTTTTTGACGGGCCAAATACCCCGAGACGGGTGAACGATTGGATCTTTGATCGCGTGGGCAAGGATCAGATCCATATGCGCTGCGCTGATCTAAAGTCTGTCGAGACAGCGGTTCGCATGGGAGTAGGCGTGGGGCCTTTGCCCGTTGGTCTGTTGGGAACGAGCGACGGGTTGCAACGTACGGGTCTTATACCGGCGAGTGTCGCGTCGACCGTTTGGTTGGTTACAAATCCGGAAGCTCACCAAAGAGAGGAAGTGCGCGCGTTCAACGCCTATCTCGGTCCGCGGTTTGCGGGATACCTCAAGCGAGTTGCGCAATAAGCGCAGAATGCGTGGCCTCACCAGCGGCAACGATGCCAGCGGTTTGGCGCGCGTGACTGTTGAAGGTAAGCGCGTTCCCCCGGCGATCCGTGGCTTGGCCGCCCGCTTCGGTAACAAGGAGAGCGCCCGCCGCGATGTCCCATTCCCAGCTTGGTCTGAGGGTGAGCATTCCGTCGAAGCGGCCTTCGGCGACAAGGCCAAGGCGATAGGCCAGGGACGGGCGGAAGTGGCGGGAGAATGTTGGCGGTGTTGATTTCCAGAAGTCAGGCTTAAGCGTAATGCGGGGTGTGAGGAGCGTTGTGTCTTCTGTGAGTTCCGCGAGCGTTGAGCGAATGGGTGCGTCGTTGAGGGTGGCACCGCCGCCTTTCGTCGCCAGATAGAGTTTGTCGCGAACGGGGAGGTAGACGGCCGCTGCGATGGGCGTTCCCTTTTCAACGATGGCGAGGGAGTGGGCCCAGGTTTTCTCTCCGGCGACAAATGCGCGGGTACCGTCGATGGGGTCGACGACGAAGGTGCGTTCCGTTTCGAAGCGAGAGGGGTCGTCTTCGGTTTCCTCGCTGACCCAGCCGTAGTCGGGTCGCGCTGCCAAGAGCGTCGTTTTGAGGTGGGTGTCGACGGCGAAGTCTGCTTCGGACACCGGATCGTCGCCGCCTTTGTCCCAGACTTGGGGGTCCTCGCGCCAAAAGGAGCGTGCGATTTCGCCCGCTTCTAGTGCCGCAGTTTTGAGGAGCTCAAGGTCAGGCGCCGGCAATCGTCATGCTTTCGACGAGGATTGACGGGACGACCCGTGAGAGATGCGCCCGAGCATCGTTTGCGGCGATGAGGGTGGCCAACATGTCGTGCAGGTTGCTCGCAATCGTGCATTCGGTGACCGGGTAAGAGATTTGGCCGTTTTCGATCCAGAAACCGCTGGCGCCGCGCGAGTAGTCGCCGGTCGTTGGGTTGATCGTGGAGCCGATCAGGCCCGTCACCAGCAGTCCGGTGCCCATATCGTGCAGGAGTTCGTCGCGGGACTTGTCGCCTTGTGTCATGGAAACATTGCCGACCGTTGGGTTTGGTGGGCCGCCGGTGCCGCGCGCGGCGGAGGCTGTGCTTTCCATCCCGAGCTTTCGGGCATTGGCGAGGTCGAGCGTCCAGCCCATAAGCACACCGTCTTCGACGATGTTTCTGGAATAGGTCGCGAGGCCTTCTGCATCGAATGGCTTGGAGCCGCGGATGCGCGGGCGGTGCGGGTCCTCGGTCAGCGTGATGCCTTTTGGCAGAACCTGTTCGCCGAGGCGGTCACGAAGCCAAGAACCGCCACGGGCGATTGAGGCGCCGTTCGCGGCCTGAAGAAGGTGCCCGATCAAGCCTGACGAAATACGCTCGTCATAAAGGACCGGGAATGTGCCGGTTGGAGGCTTCACTGCGCCCGCGCGTTCCAGGGTGCGTTCGGCGGCGATGTTGCCGATCTCGGTCGGGCTCATCATGTCGGCTGCGTGGGAACGGCTGTCGCCGTAGTAGTCACGCTCCATGTCAGTGCCGGTTCCGGTGATGGTGACACAAGAAAGGCCATGCGAGGTGCGAGCGTAACCACCCGAGAATCCGTTGGTGGCCGCGAGGTGCATGGCAGAGCGGCCATAGCCCGCGGTCACACTGGCGGCTTGCGTGATGGCTTTGTGGGAGAGGGCGGCGGC
>CAZMRS010000153.1:0-6117 GCA_964568435.1 uncultured Boseongicola sp.
AGCAAGGATGTCGGCGTCATCACGCGAGCAGACCTGTTGCGAACTGTAATTGAAGGGACAGAAGTATCATGAGCGATCTCGGTGTGAATCCCCTCGAAGATACAGAATCGGAAGCCGCTCTGGCATATGCAGAGGAGCGTCGCGAGAACATACGGACATTCGTCCGGACAAACCCGGAATACTACATCCGAATGTTCGACAAGATCGGTGCGTCCTCGCGTTTCACCCCCACATGGAACCTTTTCGCAGGCTTGTTTGGCCCGGTTTGGTTTGGCGCACGCGGATTGTGGAATTGGGCCTTACCGTTCCTCATTATCGAAGCACTTGCGTTGGTCCAGATTGCGCGAGGACTTTTTGGAGATCTTGCAGCCGAAGCCATGGAGCGAATTGCCTCCATCGAAGGGACATTGAACCTGCGTCGCCAACAACTCGAAGCTGCCATTGAGAGTGGTTCGGATAGGGTCGACGCATTTCGACGCACCGTTGAGTCTTTAGAAGCAAACATCGGCGGTATTCGTGCGGAAGCCGAGGCGATGGCTGCGGAAGGACCTACGATCGCACTGACCGGCCTTGCCGTTCTTCTGCTTGCCAAGTTGGCCCAGGCGCTGTCGGCAAATACGGCACTGGAAGCACGCTTTTCGGACTGGCTTAGTGACCGGTCCATTCGCTCTGGTCTCCCGACGCCGCAGATCGTCTTCTCGGCGCTATTCATGGCGTTAATCGTTTTTGCGGCGATGATGCACTATAGCTTTCCTGGGCGTTACTCGCTTCTGTCGGACTTCCCGACCGATCCGGACATTCGATTGGTGAGCATTGACGGCGTTGAGGCGTTCTTCAATTGGGCGGTCATTAACGGCGACGCATTATTCACAGGGATAACCTACGGGATTCGCCTTGTTCTTGATGCGCTTGAGATCGTGTTTGTGAGCACGCCGTGGATCGTTGTCGCCTCGCTTATCATACTACTGACCTGGCTTACGGCAGGAGTACGCATGGCCATATACTCCGGTGCCTTCTTGTCCTACATGGGCCTGCTTGGCTTCTGGGAAAAGGCGATGACGACACTGGCTCTGTTGGGAACGGCGGCCTGCCTTTCAATAGTCATCGGAATCCCGCTCGGCATGTTCGCAGCGCGGCGCCCCAAATTTTACTCCTTCATCCAGCCAATTATGGACTTCATGCAAACGATGCCTGCCTTCGTGTTCATGATCCCGGTGATCGCGTTCTTTGGGACGGGTAAACCGGCGGCAGTCGTAACCACCATGATATTCGGCGGTACGCCGGTTGTGCGTTTGACCGTACTGGGATTGCGAGGTGTTCCCGAAAGTGTACGAGAGGCGGCGATCAGTTTCGGGGCCAACAAATGGTACTTACTGACCAAAGTCGACCTTCCACTCGCCGGGCCATCTATACGTGCCGGTATAAACCAAACGATCATGCTCTCACTTGCCATGGTCGTCGTGGCATCTCTGATCGGTGCAAAAGGTCTGGGCGAAGACGTTCTCGAAGCGCTGCAGTATGCGAACGTCGGGCAGGGTATCTTGGCAGGGTTCTCTATCCTGTTCTGTGCAATGATCCTCGACCGCATCGTGCAAGGCGGGCGTAAATGACGCCCATTGTTATGGTGCATGGGTTCTTGGGCGGCAGTCGGCAATGGGGACGACAGCTGGATGCTCTTGGCGAGAGCGAACTGATAACTCTCGATCTCCCGGGCTTCGGCGAGAACGCATCTATGGACGCGCTTGAGAGTATCCAGGATTACGCGCAATGGGTTCTTGGGGAACTCGACAAGAATGGCGTCGGAAACTTCCATTTACTAGGACACTCTATGGGCGGGATGGTCGCGCAGGAAATCGTGTCGATGGCACCCGATAGGATTGACCACCTCGTGCTTTATGGCACCGGCCCGACCGGGCTTCTTCCAGGCCGGTTCGAGAGCATAGAGACATCAATTCAACGTGCAAATGCCGATGGTGCCCAAGCCACCGCGAGACGCATAGCGGCGACATGGTTTCTGAAGGAGACCAAAGCTGAAGCTTACAGCGAGTGCGCGGAAATTGCTGAGCAAACAAACCTTCACGCCATTTTGGCGGGTCTCAAGTCAATGCAAGATTGGAGTGGCTTGGAGCAGCTAAATGACATTCGGACCAAAACACTAGTGATTTGGGGCGATCAGGACCGAACCTATCCTTGGAGCCAGACGGAACGTCTGTGGACGTCGATTTCCGGGGCAAATTTGGCTGTCGTGCCGAACAGCGCTCACGCCACGCACCTCGAAAAGCCGACAATATTCAATCATCTAGTTCGAGATTTTTTCTCAAGTTAGCCTGAAGAGCTGCTACCAAGAGTTCTTTGTGGCCCCGCGGAAAGACTGCTTTGTCTGAATAGCGATCATTGAAGCGATCAAAGCGCTGGGCTCGCGTGGCCGATGTCAGCTCACTTGCGTGTGCCGGCAATGAAGTGGCAGTGCTGTGGAACAACCAGATCGTTTCTCCGCCTGTACCGTCCGCAAGCAGAAAGAATTTCCTTCACGATTGCGGCTCTTGTCTCGCGCGGCGCGGCGCAGAATGCTGGCATTAGAGGACTTCCTTCGATATCTTCGGCAACTCCCACTTCAGCATCCCGGATTGTCCGGTCTGAGCCCAAAAGGGACTTTTTTATCCGAGAGCCGTTCCGATGGTCTATGCTGGATTTATGACTTCAGACGGGGAGGGGATGAAATCATGAAAGTAGCAGTTGTCCAGCAACCACCAGTTTACATGAATAAGGCTGAATCATTGGTGCGGGCCGTCGAGCTAATTGCTGACGCTTCGGCCCAAGGGTGCGGCCTAATTGTGTTCCCGGAAACGTGGCTTCCCGGCTATCCAACCTTCGTCTGGAGGCTTCGGCCCGGAGCTGGAATGTCTAAGACGGACGAGCTGTTCGCCCTATCTCAAGCCAATTCAATCGATCTAAGCAAAGATGATCTGGCACCAATCAAGGAAGCCGCGAAGGATCATTCGGTTGTCGTGGTCATGGGGCATCAGGAGGTTGACGGCACTGTAAGTGGCAGCACGCTTTTCAATAGCGCAGCGATCATCGACGCCGATGGCAAGCTGCTCAACAACCATCGAAAACTTATGCCGACAAATCCTGAACGGATGGTTTGGGGATTTGGTGATGGCTCAACATTGAAAGTTGTCGAAACGGCAGTCGGCCGAGTGGGTGCACTGATCTGTTGGGAAAACTACATGCCACTGGCGCGCTTTGCGCTCTATGCCCAGAATATTGACATCTACTGCGCGCCGACTTGGGACAGTGGTGATACTTGGCTTGCCACGATGCAACACATCGCGCGGGAAGGCGGATGCTGGGTGATTGGATGCGCAACCGCGATTGAGGCAGGCGACGTTCCCACCCATATACCTTACCATGAAGAGCTGTTTCCGGATGCAAAGGAGTGGATTAATCCCGGCGACGCGGTTGTCTACAAACCGTTTGGAGGATTGCACGCGGGACCAATGCGGAAAAAGAAGGGTTTGCTAGTTGCAGAAATTGATGTCGATGCAGCCAGTGCGTCGCGTCGCAAGTTCGATGTCAGCGGGCACTATGCGAGGCCGGACGTCTTTACACTTAATGTCAATCGAGCCAAGCAATCACCGATCGCGTTCAATTACTGAAGATTTGGATGGCTGGCGGTGTCCGAGTAGTCCCCTCAGATATCATCGACCGCTAGATAAAAGTGCCAACACACACTTTTGGACGGCGGAGCAGAGGGTAACACTGGGCTGACCACCAGCTCTGTGCGAGTTCTTTTCTAAACGAGATCGCCTTCCGGCGTAATCCGCGTCTTTCCACGGAGCCACGGACTAAGCGCCTGAGGCAGGATCACGCCTCCGTCTTCGGCCTGGCCATTTTCCAGAACCGCGATCAGCGCGCGGCCTACGGCGAGGCCAAGCGCCTCCAAGAAACTAATCCGGCCTTCGATTGATAGAATGGAAAGTGTTATTTCTAATACTTGACGGCTCGTCTGCGAGGCGGTGGGCAGCCGATTGCCTGCGCCAGTAGGCGAACCGCGTTCACCGTGCCCTTCGACCGCTATGAGATACATTCTCGGAATTGCGTCGTCGCGATCTGTAACGAAGTCGCTGCCAATCCCAGATGACGTCAACCTGCCGAAGTTTCGATACAATCTTTTCGGGCTTCTCGCGTTTACCAGCCATCGCTGATCCTCGAATTCAAGGGACAATCTATCCCAGTTGGCGGACCACTTTCATGGAGCTGCTCTACCCGTCAGAAGAGAAGCGTGCACCGTAGAGGCTTGGCTTCAAGCCATTGGGAATTTTGATGATTTCGACATTAATTCGCGCAGGGCCAACTTAGGCGACTGTTGCTTCAGAATGTTATGATACCATTGCGAAGCGGCCGCCGGACCCGCAGGCGGCTGTGCCTCTTGCACAGTTCAAAGAACACGCGTCATCATTCCTGTTTTTTGACGAGCACTGGTGATCTCCGCAACGCCAACCGGTATCTCGTGCATATTCAGCCACATGAAACCTTGACCTTCCAGTTACTGGAATCACTACATTCCCGAAAAGAGGCGAATCAAGGTGGCTGAATCTTGACATAAGTCATGGTCAATTTTTGTAGCTTGCCAAAAGATATGTACGTCAAATGGAGCGTCTGGTGACCAGAGATCCGAGAATTCTGCAAATATTGCTTCCGCGGTTCTTGGCGGTAGTCGTGCTGTTCTCGATCGTCGTGGCCAGCCTCTTGTCAGCGACACACCAGGTGAATTTTGTTTTGCATGGCAATGGATTAACCTATGAAGTGACGACACAAAATTCCGGCGAGACCGACGCTGATGACAACTCCTTATCGACCGTAGTTGCCATTTGTGCCGCTGGATTTCTTTGTAATGCAACCTTGGCACTGATAGGACAAATGGATTCCACCGATCCAACGTATTTGACGGGCAACATTGGTCGACCCAGCCAGGGATTTTCGTTGGAAGGTCTGATTGTCGACGTGGTGACGCCTCCTCCCCTAGTGAAGAGTGCCTGACGCGTTCCGCCAGACAACAGCTTTCCCGCTAACAGCCTCACGCGCGTCCCGGATCCGGAGGTAAACCCATCCGGCATTGGACCTAGGCGCTTTCGTTCACAACGCATCGGGACCCAGATCGCATGGGTCCGGTGAACCTCAGCAAATTCCACGAATGAACCCTGTTATGAAATCAAAGACGAAGATGATGACGCTGATGCTATTCGCTGGCCTGCCAGCGTTCGCCGAGCCTGCGGATGAGGCTCGTGTGTACATTCCCGAAGGCAGCGCCGACGCGATACGCATCGTCGACGCGACCACTGGCGAGACTGTCGGGCGCATCTTGGGCACCGAGGCCGTGCACGGCCTCGCGGGCAGTCCGAACTCCGGCTATCTCGTTGCCGGCAGTTACATGGAAAACGACCGCGAAAGTGCGGGCGAGATGTCAAAGCCGGCAGCAGTCACCGAGGACGAGCACGCAGCGCACCACGCAAAGCCGAAGCAAACGCTTGGGCCGCCGGATGCGGGTGTCAGTCTGTTGTCAGTTATCGACAAGGCATCTGGCGACTTGCTTCGAAAAATCGAAGTTCCGGGTGCTGTACACCACGCAGCAATTTCGCCGGATGGACGTTTCGCAGTTTCGACTCATCCCAACGGTGATGGCATTTCTGTTGTAGACCTTGAAACTTTCGAACTCATCGCATGGGTGCTCACCGGCCCAATGCCGAACTACGCGGTTTTTGGCACCGATCCAGGCACTGTCTATGTCTCGAATGCAGGCAATGGGACGGTCAGCGAGGTTGATCTCGAGCTTGGGATCGTTCGCCGAAACATGGTCGCGGGCGAATCGCCCGAGCATATGACTATTGGTTCCGATGGAGGCGTTCTCTTTGTGGCTGATGCGAACATTGGTCGGATCGTTGAGATTGATCTGTCAACCGGCCGCGATGTGCGCACGTTCGAAATCGGAGGAGAAGTCCACGGCCTGGATTTGTCGGAAGACCAGAATCACCTGTTGGTTGCCGCCAAGGAGACAGATCGAATCGTCTCTGTTGATCTTCACCTGGCTAAGCTAGTTATTAAGGCTTTTGTTCT
>CAZMRS010000154.1:0-6113 GCA_964568435.1 uncultured Boseongicola sp.
CACTGCCAGGAGCCGGTGATCGGGTACATAAAGCCGGTCAGTACGATCACGAAGACCAGGAACGGCCACAGCTTGATACGCTCGGCAAGCGCACCGGAAACGATCGACGCCGTTGCAGCAACGAACATCAGCTGGAAGAAGAAGTCAGACGCAACAGACGCATAGTCCAGCGCAGCTTCGTCAGCACCAAGTCCAACAGGTTCAAGCGAAGTAGGAACGAAGTTAAACGCGAAGTAGCCGTTGAATTCGCCTGGGTACATCAGGTTGAATCCAACCAACCAGTACATGATCGACGCGATCGAGAAGAGCGCGATGTTCTTCGTTAGCTGCATCGTTACGTTCTTGGAGCGAACGAGGCCGGCTTCAAGCATCGCAAAGCCAGCTGCCATCCAGAACACAAGGAAGCCGCCCACGAGGAACAGCAGCGTCGTCATAATGTAAGGGCCGATTACGTCGAAGCCTGGCGCTTCCTGGGCCAAGGCCATCGTCGGCAGCAAAGCAGCACCAACCGACGCAAGTGTAAGAGTCTTAAAGTTCATTTGTGGATTTCCCTCTTTTCCGCGCGGATCAGATTGCTTCATCGTTCGTTTCGCCCGTACGGACGCGCAGTGCGCTCTGTACGTCGAGAACGAAGATTTTGCCGTCGCCGATCTTGTCGGTCTTGGCGGTGGTGGCGATGGTCTCGACCACTTGGTCAGCCATGCTGGCTGCCACAACGATCTCAAGCTTGACCTTCGGCACAAAGTTCACGGCGTATTCTGCACCGCGATAAATTTCGGTGTGGCCGGACTGAGATCCAAAGCCTTTGATCTCTGTGACCATCATGCCGCGCACACCGATTGATGTGAGCGCTTCGCGCACCTCCTCGAGCTTGAACGGCTTAATTGCTGCAATGATAAGTTTCATTGTTCCCCTTCCATCTAAACGGATCGCTCCGTGTCACGCGGGTACAAAGAGCGCCGTTGCCGCACCGCGGCAAGGAAACAGGGGGCTGAAACGAGGGCAAAAAGTAACGTGCTTGCACAATTTTTGCACAAATTGACGTCTTTGATTAAAAATTAAGCAAAATAGAGTCATACGGTCTGCACCTGTCCTGCAGAAAACTCCCTCCACATTCGGCGCAGAACCACCTATGTTGTACATGAGAGCAGTATTGGATTTCGCCGTATGAGTGGTCCGGGCAAAGGGCGTCCGCCGCTGGTTGCAGAGAAAAGAAACGTCCGCAAGACAACCGCAGCAAAGCCCCGGAAGAAAACAACAAAACGCAAGAAACCGGCGCGCCGTGTCCGGTCACGCAACCCATTTGTCTGGCTGTTTAGGTTCTTCGCCCGCCTGATCTGGGGTCTCGGCTGGCGTATTGGCGCGATCACCGCGATTCTGATCGGTGGCGCAGTGATGTTCTATGCACTCACCTTGCCACCTGTAACCGCTCTCCTTGACGGACGCGCTCGAGGATCCGTCACAATGCTGGATCGAACGGGCCAAGTATTTGCCTGGCGCGGCGAACAGTTTGGCGGCCAGATCACCGCCGAAACGGTGTCCCCCTACCTTAAGGACGCGATCATCGCGACGGAGGACAAACGCTTCTACAGCCATTTCGGCATTTCGCCCAGAGGGATCGCAAGCGCCATCCACATCAACCTTTCCGAAGGTCGTGGGCCTCTTTCCGGCCATGGCGGCTCAACAATTACTCAGCAAACCGCCAAGCTACTCTGTCTCGGCGTACCCTATGATCCGACGAGCGGCGTTTCAGAGGCTGAGTACGAAACCGATTGTCGCCGCACGACGCTCGCCCGGAAAGTGAAAGAGGCCATCTATGCCATGGCAATGGAGGTTCGTTACTCCAAAGACGATATCCTGACGATCTACCTCAACCGCGCATACCTCGGCGCTGGATCACGCGGGTTTGAAGCCGCTTCGCAACGCTACTTTGGGCGCTCCGCAAACGAGCTTCTTCCCTCCGAAGCGGCTATCCTGGCGGGCCTTCTTGTCGCGCCAACACGCTACGCACCCACCGCCAACCTCCAGCGATCCCGCGATCGCGCAAACCTGATCATTGGCCTCATGGAAGACCAAGGCAAGCTCACCGCAGACGAAGCCCGCTTCGCCCGCGCCAACCCAGCCGAGCTGTCCGAGGCTGCTGAAGCCCGCGCAGGAGGCTACTTTGCCGATTGGGTCATGGATCAAGGACCATCGTTCCTGACCGAAGACACCACTGAAGATGTCATCATTCGCACGACCTTCGACCAAAACATCCAGAACGCTGCTGAAGAAGCGCTTGAATGGGCCTTCGACAACAGAGTCCGAGAAGGCAGTGAAGCACAAGCCGCGATCGTTGTTATGAGTGCGGACGGCGCAGTTCGCGCTATGGTTGGCGGCAGAAAGCTTCGCGGCGTTGGGGGGCAGTTCAACCGCGCCATTCAAGCGAAGCGCCAAACCGGCTCCGCCTTCAAACCATTCGTATATGGTGCGGCCCTCGACTTGGGGTACTCGCCGAATGATACCGTGACAGACGAACCGTTTTGCATGGATGTCCCCGGTTCCGGCCAATGGTGCCCGTCGAACTACACGCGCGATTACAAGGGACTAGTCACCCTGACAGACGCTCTCGCTCAGTCGCTAAATATACCAGCGGTAAAAGTGTTCGACCGGGTCGGACGCGAGGCAGTGGTCAACATTGCCTCGGATTTCGGTATCGAAAGCGATCTTGCGGTGGGCCCCGCACTCGCCCTTGGCACATCAGAAGCAACGCTCTTGGAAATGACGGGGGCCTACGCCGGCATTCTCAACGGCGGATCGTCCGTGGCCCCTTATGGCCTCGTTACGCTCAGCCTCAAAGGGGACTCCGAACCGCTTCTGCAACAGGAAGGCGGTATAGGGGAGCGGGTAATCACCGAACAAGCCGCGCGCCAACTTACGTTCATGATGAGCGAGGTCATCAATCGCGGAACCGGCACACGCGCGCGCCTCAGTGATCGACCGGCCGCGGGGAAGACAGGCACGACGCAAGCCGCCCGTGACGCCTGGTTCATTGGCTTCACAGCAGATTACGTCGCTGGTGTCTGGATGGGATACGACGACAATACGCCGCTCTCCGGTGTAACAGGCGGAAGCCTGCCTGCAGAAATCTGGCGCGAAACCATGGTCCGGGTTCATCAAGACGTGCCAGCGCGAGCCTTGCCAATGCAAGCTCCCCCAAGCGGCCCTCAGGTCGCGACAGAAGCACGCCCACGTCGCTCAAATAATTCTGGCGGAGACAATCTTGTGGAACGCGTTATCCTTGATGTTCTTGGAGAGATTTTCGGAAACTGAGCGACGCACCTAAAGCGTCATCTTGAACCCTGTGTGGCTCGCCTCAAATCCAACGTCTTCGTAAAACCGCCTAGCCTCAGTCCGCGATTGGTTCATGGTCAGCTGAATAAGGCGCGCGCCTTTAGCCGTGGCCCGAGATTTGGCGTCCGCGATGAGCAAGTGACCAAAGCCCTGTCC
The DNA here is from genome assembly GCA_964568435.1 of uncultured Boseongicola sp. Classification (GTDB taxonomy): domain Bacteria; phylum Pseudomonadota; class Alphaproteobacteria; order Rhodobacterales; family Rhodobacteraceae; genus Boseongicola. Next base: position 3,490 of record CAZMRS010000154.1, read on the forward strand.
ACGAAGGTGCGACGCAACGCGAACGCCCTCCAACTGCGCGCGCAACGCACCTTGCAGCGAGACACCGGGGATCAAGATTATCTGATAGGTTGCCACGACGTCGCCGTTCAGTTCACCGACAATCAGCAGGTTGTCGCGCGAAGCCTGCATAGCTTCGAACGCAGCCAGATACGTTTCCTCGGAACCGATTTCGCGCACGGACCCAAGACCATCATCTCTTAGCAAATCTACAGCTGCCATTACGTCTTCGCGCGTTGCCTCGCGGAAAACGATACTCACCCAGCTGCCTCCAAAAAGGCTCGGATCAAGTCAGGGTCTTTAACGCCCGGTGCGCTCTCGACACCCGAGGACAAGTCCACTTGGCGTGCACCAGTCAAACGAACGGCCTCCGCCACGTTCGCCGCGGTCAATCCTCCCGCCAGCATCCATGGGATTGGCCAGCGGCGACCAGCGATCAATCGCCAGTCAAACGACACTCCGTTTCCACCCGGCAGCACCGCACCTTTGGGTGCCTTTGCATCGACGAGTATCTGATCCGCAACCGACAAGTGATTGTCCAACGTCGACAAATCGCTTTCATCGGCAACTCCGACCACCTTCATGACCGGTAACCCATAGCGCGCCTGAACCTCCGCAACACGTTCGGGACTCTCACTCCCATGAAGCTGCAACATGTCCAACGGTACCGTCTCGACCAGATGGTCCAAAAACGCATTGTCTGCGTTCACAGAAAGCCCAACCTTGACCACGCCTGGTGGCACCTCGACGGCAAGCTCTGCCGCCAATTCCGGCGAAGCATATCGCGGCGATGGTTCAAAGAAGTTAAAGCCAAGGTACGCCGCTCCGGCGTCGACCGCGGCAGCGACTGTCTCGTGCGATTTAAGACCGCAAATTTTCGTGCGAATTGATCGTTGCATAACGCCGCGGGTGTATCGCAGCTCTTACCGGCTCTCAAGAAGCGCGAGCACGTCATCTTGCGGCGCCTTCGAAACGCCGGCCGATCCCAATTCTTTTTCAAGCTGCTCGCGCGTGCGACGCTCGGTGACGGCGTCCTTGCGGTACTTATGTTCGCGCACCCATTCCCATACGAAACCCAAAACCACGCCGAACATGACGGCGATCAGCAACACGACGAAAACAGGGAGTGTTATTTCCCAAGACAGGCCCAGAAGCCCTGTAAGCTCTTCAGGAAGCAACCGCAGCGTAATCGGGCCGCGATTTGCAATTGCGATCGTCACCATGACGATCGCGAGCACAGCCAAAATGGCATACCGAATGTAGCGCATGGACAGCTTGTCCTATTTTCCGTTCAAGCGATCTCTCAGAAGCTTGCCCGTCTTGAAGAAGGGAACGTGTTTTTCATCCACCTGAACACTTTCGCCAGTCCTCGGGTTCCGCCCGACGCGCGCATCCCGCTTCTTGACTGAAAACGCACCAAAGCCACGCAACTCCACGCGGTCTCCGCGCGCCATGGCATCGATCACTTCGTCGAATACTGTTGAGACAATTCTCTCGACGTCGCGTTGGTAAAGGTGGGGGTTTTCGTCTGCGATTTTCTGGACCAGCTCTGATCTGATCATGTTTCCCCCTGACGGTTGTTCTATATCTTTGCCGGTCTCTGACGGACCAGCTCTGCGGTTGAGTATAGGACGAATTGATCCGGCGCAAAACAGATTTGCCGTCCTATTTCTGCTAAAAAATTGGCCTATCGCCCTGAATCTTGTGGGGATTTGCGGACCATTTGTGAAAATTCTGAGAGAGCAAATTAACTGACCTAACTTTCTGCGACGCAGCAAAAGTGCCGATTCGTTAAGGACTTAGGGGGTTCAGCAAAGAAGAAGCCCGCGGACATCTGTCCGCGGGCCACGTGTTTCCCGGTATCGGAAACGTCTTATTTCTCGTCGCCCTTAAGCGCTGCGCCAAGGATATCCCCGAGCGATGCGCCGGAGTCGGAAGAACCATACTGTTCCACAGCTTCCTTCTCTTCCGCGATCTCGCGTGCCTTGATCGAAAGACCAAGACGACGCGTTTTGGCGTCCACGTTGGTGACGCGTACGTCGACTTTGTCGCCAACCGCAAAGCGGTCAGGACGCTGCTCAGCACGATCACGCGACAGGTCGGAGCGACGGATGAACGACTTCATGCCTTCGAACTCAACCTCAATGCCGCCGTCTTCGATGGACGTGACGACTACGGTGATGATCGATCCGCGCTTCACACCGTCTGCAACTTCAGTGAAGCTGTCATCCAGCGCCTTGACAGAAAGTGAGATACGCTCTTTCTCGACGTCCACTTCGGTAACGACGGCCTTGACCGAGTCACCCTTGCGGAAGTCTTGGATTGCATCTTCGCCGCGCTGATCCCAGCTCAGGTCAGACAGGTGCACCATGCCGTCGATGTCGTTCTCGAGACCAATGAACAGACCGAACTCGGTGATGTTCTTGACTTCGCCTTCAACATGCGTGCCGACAGGGTTGGCTTCCGCGAAGACTTCCCATCGGTTGCGCTGTGTCTGTTTGAGGCCAAGCGAAACGCGACGCTTCGTGCTGTCGATTTCCAAAACCATGACTTCGACTTCCTGAGAGGTCGACACGATCTTGCCTGGGTGAACGTTCTTTTTGGTC
>CAZMRS010000155.1:0-6109 GCA_964568435.1 uncultured Boseongicola sp.
CATCAAACTTGGTTACCAATTTTTGCACATCCTGAGGCGACAACGCATTCGGGGTCGTTCCGCGAAGGAGCATGGCGAGACGCGCCGTGTCCTCGAGTTCTTCGATTGCGTTGCAGGCCGCTTCTACATCTTTGCCCGCCACGACGGGCCCGTGATTGGCCAGCATCACCGCGGATCGCTTCCCTGCAAGTCCGCGGACGGCTTCGCCCATGGCCGGGTCTCCAGGCAAAAAGAACGGGAGGAGCTTCACTTTCCCAAGCTTCATAATGCTGTAGGGCGTGAGCGGTGGCAGGAAGTTATCAGGGTCGGCATCCGGCATCATCGACAAGGCGACCGAGTGGCATGAGTGCAAATGCACCACCGCGCCAGCCGTCGAACGCGTGTCGTAAAACGCCGAATGCAAGGGCATTTCTTTGGTGGGCTTGTCGCCGTCAATGAGAACACCGTTTTCGTCGAACCGCGAGAGGCGGCCCGGGTCGAGGCGACCAAAGCTTGTGCCCGTGGGGGACACCAGCAGTCCGCCGTCCTCTGTCCGGGCCGAGATGTTTCCGGTTGAGCCACCGGTCAGCCCGCGGTCAAACATGGACTTTGCGAGCAGGCAGATAAGCTCTCGGAGTTTAGCTTCGTTCGTCATGTTGCCGCCAATACGCGCTGGGCGTCCTTGAAAAAGTCTTCGGCACCAAAGTTCCCGGATTTGAGCGTCAAAGCAATGTCGTGTCCGCCAGATTGGCAGAACGTCCAAGGCACGCCAGGCGCGATTTCGTCACCGATATCGAGTTGGCTTACGTTCAGCGCTTTGGTCACCGCCCCGGATGTCTCGCCTCCCGCAACGACGAAGCGGCGAGCGCCAGCGTCACGCGCAGCGATGGCAATGGTCGCCAAGGCGTCTTCGACAAGTTCGCCTGCCCGTGCCGTGCCAAGCGCCTTTTGCGCCGCCTTCACGTCTTCCGGGCCAGCACTGGCGTAAACGAGCGGTGCTTGGTTCAGATCCTGCTCTGACAACCATGCAAGAGCCGCCGACGGCCCGTTTTCCGCCAAGACAAACGGGTCCAGATGCAAGCATGGAGCGCCGCTTGCCTTGTAGGCAGCAACTTGGGCGCGGGTCATTTGTGAACAGGAGCCGGATAGCAGGATGGTTTTGTCTTCAAGAGGCGGAACCGATACGCCGGGCGCGTCTGCGGCGAGCAGGCCCTCCTGCACGTAGATGTGGGGCAGGGGCATCGCAACCGCACTTCCGCCTGTCATCAGCTTCATTCCACGGCACGCCTCGGCAATGATCGAGAGATCGTCGTTTGCGACCGCGTCGACAACGACATGGGCAACACCTTCGCTCTCCAACTCATTCAGGCGTGCCAAGAGCGCATCGGGACCTTGGGCAACTGTTAGCCGGTTTGCCAGACCAACCGGTTTGGTGACCTGTGGCTTCAAAAGGCGCATCAAGTTGCTGTCCCGCATTGGCGTCAACGGGTGGTCTTTCATCGGGCTTTCTGCGAGCGGCTGCTCGCCCACGAAAAGATTGCCCATGAAAATCGACCGTCCGTTTTCGGGAAACGCGGGGCAGTAGATGGTTTGCGACGCGCCGAGCGCATCCATCAGTGCCTCGGCGACAGGGCCTATGTTGCCTTCCGTAGTGCTGTCGAAGGTGGAGCAATACTTCCAGAAAAAGCGCTGTGCTCCAGCCTGTTGCAGCCAGGTTAAGGCCGCCTTGGTTTCCGCGATTGCCTCTGAAACAGGTGCGGTCCTGGATTTCAATGCGATCACCTCAAAGGGCGCGGTGTCGTTTGGCGGTTCGTCGGGGACACCAATGCGTAAACTGACGCGCACGCCCGATCGCGCCAGGAGCCCGGCGAGGTCGGTTGCCCCTGTGAAGTCGTCGGCAATGCAGCCTAAAATCGTTGCCATGGGTCAGTCCTTCGCGGGCAATGTGAGGCCGGCGTTGCGGGCATAAACTTTGGCCACGGCTGCATCGTCCTCGTGTCCGAGGCCCATTCCCGCGGCCGCGAGGTATTGCTGCATGGCGGCAGCAGTGATCGGCGCGCTGAACTTCGCGGACTTTGCGATGTCGAGCACAATGCCGAGATCTTTGGGCCAGATGTTGATTGAGCTGTGGGGGGTGTAGTCACCCGCAACGATATGAGGCGCGCGGTTTTCAAGCATCCAGCTTGTCCCGGCGCATTTGGAAATCACGTCGACGAATGCCTCAGGTGACACGCCTTGTGTCATGCCGAAGGTGATTGCTTCGGCCATGGTTGCGATGTGAACGCCTGCCAGAAGCTGGTTCACGGCTTTCATGGCAGAACCTGCACCTGCTGTTTCGCCAAGTTCGAACACCGTTTCGGCCATTGCGTCGAGGGCGGGGCGGGCGGCGGCGAAGGCCTCGGACGTTCCCGACGCCATAATCGACAGTTGGCCGTTGGCAGCTTTCACCGAGCCGCCCGAAATCGGGGCGTCAAGGTAATGAACTCCAACTTCAGCGCATCGCGCTTGCATCCGTCGTGCAAACTCTGGTGGGACCGTGGCGCAGGAAACCACGACCGCACCCGCGCTCAAGTTCTTAACGATACCTGCTTCGCCAAACAGAACATCTTCAGTCTGCTCGGCGTTCAAAACCGCCACAACAACGGCGTCAAGGTCGGGGGCCACATGTGAAAGATCACCCGACGAGCCGCCTTCTGCTTGGAATGCGGACATCTGCCTGGGTGAAATGTCGTAGCCAAACGTCTGATGCTGGGCCCTTAGCAGCGATTGCGCCATGCCAAACCCCATGGAGCCGAGACCTATAAGGGCGGTTTGCTGTTGAGTTGTCATTGAAACGAGGCTCCTTTGAACACTTCCGGCAAGCATTTGTCAGTAGCGAGAAGCGTTATGTTTACGTAAACATTTGACGAATGGTGTAATGATTACGTAAACATATGTCAATCAATGATTGGGCAGGGCCGGCAGTGAAGCCAACGACATCAGAACGAAAACGCTCAAAATCGGCGCGACCGACGATGCACGATGTGGCGGCTGCGGCTGGCGTCAGCCAGATGACTGTGAGCCGAGTTCTGCGCGGCGATGGCTATGTTTCCGAAGGCGTCAAAGCGCGGGTAGCCGGGGCTGTGGCCGAATTGGGGTATATTCAAAACCGCATGGCTTCCGTGCAGCGCGGTGTCGAAAACCCTATGATCGGGGTGGTCTTGCCGACGCTGAAGAACGCCGTGTTTGTCGAAGTTCTCGCGGGGATCAACGACACGCTGTCCAAAATGAACATGAGGCCGGTCTTTGGTGTCTCCGAGTATTCTGTCGAGCAGGAAGAGCAACTGGTACGGGACATGCTGTCTTGGCAGCCCAGCGGTCTCATTCTGGCGGGCATGGAGCACACGGATCGGCTGCGGAGCGCTGTGGTTCAGTCGGGCGTGCGAGTCGCAGAGATCATGGATGTGGACGGGCAGGCCATATCGGCGGCCTTTGGCATCTCGCAGTCCCGAGCGGGTGAAGAGATGGCCGACCATCTGCTTGAAAAGGGGCACCGAAAGTTCGCGTATCTCGGAAGTCAGGGCGGTAGCGACTTGCGCGCTGTCAAACGCCTGGCGGCGTTCCGGGCCCGGATCGAGGAAGGGGGCGGGGACATCGTGTATCAAGAGGTGTCGGAGCAACCGTCCTCCATGGTGCTTGGTCGGGATCTGACGTCGGTTTGTCTCAAAAACATTCAGGACTGTGACGCGATCTACTACTCGAACGACGACCTAGCCGCCGGTGGCTTGATGCACTGTATCAGCCACGGCGTTTCTGTCCCGGGTGACATTGCGCTGGCCGGGTTCAACGACTTGCCATTCCTGTCAGCGCTCCCGCAGCGCATCACCACCACGCGTACTCCACGCTATGAAATGGGCGAGATGGCCGCTCGATTTGTCTCTGGAGAAGTAGGAGTTGCAGGAGGTGTGAACGAGCTCCCGGCGGAACTGATTGCGGGGGAGACGAGTTAAGTCATCACATTGTGTATGCGGTAACTCATTAAAATAGATAGTTTATTTCTTTTCTGCGGATGTGGGCGCACAGTATCGTTGATTTATTCGGTCGACCGATTTAAAAGATTGGAAAGGAGATTCGAATGCCTCGAGTGACTGCTGAACGGGTTAAGGAAACCAAGCGCGAGCTTTTGGATGCCGCGCAACAAGTTCTGCTTGAGGAAGGCTATTCAGGCTTGTCGACCCGCCGCGTTGCTGAAGCCGCAGGCACGCAGATGAGCCAGATCCAGTATCACTTCGGTTCGAAAGAGGGGATGATCCTGGCCCTGTTTGAATACCTGAACGACCAACTGATCGACCGGCAAACCAAGACCTTCGCCAACCCTGATCTGAGTGTATCCGAGAAATGGGCTCTGTCCTGTGACTACCTCGATGACGACATCGGGTCCGGGTATGTCCGCGTTCTGATGGAGCTGACTGCAGCAGGCTGGAGCAATCCCGCGATCGGTGCTGCCGTTCGCGCCGCCTACGCCGAATGGCGCGAGCTGATCCTGACGCTCACCCGGCAAGTTGAAGAAAAGACCGGATCGCTTGGGCCGTTCTCAGCGGAAGACATCGTGGCTTTGGTCAGTGCGGCATTCATCGGCTCCGAAGCAGCCATCATGCTCGACTATGAGTCGTCGGAAATTCCATTCCGCCAGGCACTTCGGCGGTTCGGAAAGGTCATCGAATATTATGAAACCATGGACATCGGAGGATAGGCCATGCGCGCAAAGCTACCACATACGACCGGCTACGTTGATCGTGACGGTGTGAAGCTGCACTACGAGATCTATGGCGAAGGGGAGCACACCATCGTGTTTGTGCCGACATGGGCGATCATTCATTCGCGGAGTTGGAAAGCACAAGTTCCATATTTTTCAGAGCATTTCCGCGTCATCACTTTTGATCCGCGCGGCAATGGAAAATCTGACTGCCCATCCGAACCAAACGCCTATTCGGTGGGCGGCATTGTCGAAGATGTGATCGCCATTATGGATGAAACCGAAACAGACAAGGCGACTTTGGTTGGCCTGTCGTTCAGCAGCGCTATTGCGTTCGCGGTGGCGGCGAACTTTCCCGAGCGTGTCGAGGCGGTTGTGTCAACGGGCGGGTGGAGCCCCATTGTTCCTCCATACAAGGAGCGCTTTGATGCCTACCAGGGTCCGCTCGAGGAGAACCCAGAAGGCTGGAAGAAATACAATGCCGAATACTGGCTGGAGAATTACCCGGACTTCATCGAATTCTTTATGAGCAAAGTTCACAACGAGCCGCATTCTACCAAGCAGCAGGAGGATGCCATATCCTGGGGTCTTGAGGGCAACGGCACGATGCTTCGACTGACGCAGGAAGCGCGCGACGATCAGATTGCAATCGATGAAGATATGTATCGAAGTGTGAAGTGCCCGAGCCTGATCATTGTTGGCGACGCCGACGAAATAACCCCACCTGCAACCTCACATCGTATTGCGGAGCTGACTGGCGGAGAGCTGCACGTGAAGAAAGGGGCAGGACACGGGCTTCATGGCCGCTATCCTGCATATTTCAATACGCTCATGCGCGACTTCCTCGCCAAGCACCTCGGCACCTACAAGCCAGCACGCCGCAAGATGAATGGCGCCAGACGCGCGCTCTATCTCTCGTCCCCAATCGGGCTTGGCCACGCACGACGAGACCTCGCAGTCACGCGTGAGTTGCGTATGCTACACCCCGATCTCCAGGTCGATTGGCTGGCGCAGGATCCAGTGACGCGCTTTCTTGATGCCAACGACGAAAGCATTCACCCAGCCAGTCATCTACTCGCGAATGAAAGCGCTCACATCGAAGACGAGTGCGGCGAACACGACCTTCATGCCTTCGAAGCGATCCGACGAATGGATGAGATTTTAATCAAGAATTTCATGGTGTTTCAGGAAGTTCTTGAAGAACAAAAATATGATCTGGTGATCGCGGACGAAGCTTGGGACGTCGACCATTACTGGCACGAACACCCCAACATGAAGCAGGCGCAAATCGCTTGGCTTACCGACTTCGTGGGGTGGGTGCCGTTTGCCGAAAACGGTCCGCGAGAGGTGTTTCTGACCACCGACTACAATGCGGAAATGATCGGTCACGTGGAA
>CAZMRS010000156.1:0-6108 GCA_964568435.1 uncultured Boseongicola sp.
GGGTTGCAATGCCTGAATAGCGGCCGAGCGGACGGTTTTGGCTTCGTCCCCTGTCGCGCTGGCATCCTGGTGGAAGCGGAATCCTTCAATACGTCCGACGAATTGTTCTTCGACCGTGACTTCACCTTTGTCGTTCACTTTGGCCACCAGGCCCTCCTTCTGTTTCAACCGCCGGAGCAGGACAGATGTCCGCCGGTCGACAAATCTTTGGGTCAGAGCCTCGTGGAGTGCGTCTGACAGTCGGTCTTCTACCGCGCGTGTGGCGTCACGCCAATGACTTTCGTCACGGCACCATCCACGGCGTTGCGCGACATAAGTCCAAGTGCGGATAAAGGCGAGTCGTTTCGACAACGCGTCAATGTCGCCGTCGGTCCGGTCGATCCGCTTGATTTGGCGTGCGAGCCAGTCGTCAGGCACCCGGCCGTGCTCGTGGAGAAACCCGAAAAGGCGTTCCAGAAGTTGCGCGTGTTCCTGATGGCTGATGCCGCGGAAGTCCGGGACACGGCAGACATCCCAAAGAAGTTTGACGGAAGCGCCGTCGCTGGCGCGGGCCTGCACTTCAGCAACTTCTGCGAGAGATTTGAGTGCCATGAGATCGTCGGCTTCACGTGCCCGGACGAGGTGTTCGTTGTCGGAGGTTTGTTCAAGCGATGCGATCAAGCGATCAACACTGCCGAATTCCAGCGCCGCATTGCGCCATTGGAGCTTCTTGAGCGGTGTGAAGCGGTGGGACGTGATGGCGTCCACGACCGGATCGGGAAGCGTTGGCGCCTCGCCAGTGACGCCGAACGTGCCCGGTGCCATGTATCGACCAGCGCGACCGGCGATCTGGGCCAACTCGTTGGGTTGAAGGTCACGCAAGCGCCGACCGTCGAACTTGCGCAAGCCCGAGAAGGCAACGTGGGTGATATCGAGGTTTAAGCCCATGCCGATGGCGTCGGTTGCGACGAGGTAATCGACATCGCCGTTCTGGTACATGTCGACCTGCGCGTTGCGGGTGCGGGGGCTGAGCGCGCCCATGACAACCGCTGCACCGCCCTTTTGGCGGCGGAGGAGTTCGGCGATGGCGTAGACGTTATCGACGGAAAACCCGACGACAGCAGCCCGAGCAGGCATTCGGCTGATCTTCTTGGAGCCTGTATAGGTCAGCTCCGAGAACCGTTCGCGCTTGGTGAATTGGGCGCGCGGCTCGAGCGCTGCGATCGTCCCACGCATGGTGTCGCTGCCCATGAAAAGGGTCTCGTGAAGTCCGCGTGCGCGCAAAAGACGGTCAGTAAAGACGTGGCCGCGTTCGGGATCGGCGCACAGCTGGATTTCGTCGACAGCCAAGAAATCTACGCCCATGCCTTCGGGCATCGCTTCGACCGTGCAGACCCAGTACTGCGTTCTTTCCGGAACGATCCGTTCTTCGCCGGTGACCAAGGCGACGACGGATGGTCCGCGAATGGCGACGATCCGATCATAAACTTCGCGCGCCAAAAGGCGGAGCGGCAAGCCGATTACTCCGGTGCGATGCCCGAGCATGCGCTCGATAGCATAGTGCGTTTTACCGGTATTGGTTGGGCCGAGGACCGCGACAATGCGGCCTTGGGGTTGGGACATGAGGGCTAAAGACAGTGATTCAAGGCAGATTTCAGGTTCGGGCGACTAAAGCGGATCAATCCGATGGGAGCAAGGCGATCTGTTAACCAAGAGCGGACAATAAAATTCACTTTTCATTAGGGATGACCTAATTCAGCCTTAATGCTCAGTTAATTTGAGCGAGTTCGTAAGTGTTTTGTATTGTGTAACAAGTTGAGATTGGTCCCTATGACGTGTGGTTTTCGTCACTGTAAGGGGAAATCGGAGTGTCTACTAAGACGGACCTCGCCCTGCCCCGAATATGAATCTTCCCAGCAACTGATGGAAATTAGTCGTACGCGAAGTCGCATGACATCCTATTCCCGACGCGGGTTTGTCGATGTCGACGCGTTGGTCGGAGCCGAAGATGGCGAGACAGCAAGAATTCAATCCCGGTTGAGCTGACTCAAATAAGCAAACCTCTGAAACTCAAAAGCACCATGTGCCCCCAGACTTAGTGTTTTTGGGGGCGCTTCAATTAGCTGTCTACATCCGGAAGCAGTGCATCAAGGACGGCATAGGCACTTTCGCTGTTCCATTCAGCATCACCACGCATACGCGCGATCTCATTCCCATCCGGATCGAGAATCAAAGTAATGGGCAAGCCCAGGACACCCATGTCGCGCGCGAGGGAAGATCGCGGGTCCAGATACTTTGGTAGGTTGTCGACGCCAATCTCATCGAAAAAGCGTTCAATGGCCGGTTGCGGGTTGCGCCCTGTGGCGATGGTGACAACTTCAAAGGTATCACCGCCAAGGTTTGTCTGAAGTTCGGCCAACATAGGCATTTCTTTCCGGCACGGCGCGCACCATGTGGCCCAGAAGTTTACGAGCACGTATTTGCCCTTGAAATCGGCGAGCGTGTAGGTGGCGCCGCTCGGATCGGTGAAGGTTTCATCGGACACGCCTGTCGCTTCTGAGAAGATCAGCTTCTTCATCGTCCCTTCGCGCGCGGCTTCTGCAGCAGATACATCTGCGTGCGCTGCGTTTGCACCAAGGGCAAGGGCCGTATAAAGGACGGCAGAGATATAACGCATGGGTCCCTCCGAAGGACAAAAACCAATGACCGACAACGCAAACACGATGTGGGGCGGCCGTTTTGCCGCTGGGCCGGACGCGATTATGGAGGCAATCAACGCCTCAATCGGGTTCGATCAACGACTGGCAGCCCAAGACATCGAAGGCTCGCGCGCCCATGCCGCTATGCTGGCGGCGACAGGCATTATTGAAACTAGCGATGCCGAGGCCATCCGGGAAGGCCTCCTCACGGTCTTGTCAGAGATTGAAGCAGGGACGTTTCAGTTTTCCACCGCGCTTGAAGACATTCACATGAATGTTGAAGCGCGTTTGAAGGAAGTCATTGGGGAGCCAGCAGGTCGTTTGCACACCGGGCGGAGCCGAAATGACCAAGTTGCGCTCGATTTTCGTATGTGGGTCCGGGATCAGTGCGACGCGGCGATCGCAGGCATCGAGGCGTTGCAGAAAGCCCTGCTTGGACAAGCAGAAGCGGGTGCTGATTGGGTGATGCCCGGGTTCACGCACTTGCAGACGGCTCAACCTGTGACGTGGGGCCATCATATGATGGCTTATGTCGAGATGCTGGGGCGCGACGCATCGCGATTTGCTGACGCGCGAGTTCGGATGAACGAGTCGCCGTTGGGCGCTGCTGCGCTTGCCGGAACTTCATTCCCGATTGATCGGCATATGACCTCGGAAGCGCTTGGTTTTGATCGGCCCAGCGCAAACTCATTGGATGCGGTAGCAGACCGCGACTTTGCATTGGAATTTCTGGCCGCATCCTCGATTTGCGCCATGCACCTTTCGCGGTTTGCAGAGGAGCTGGTGATCTGGTCGTCGGCTCAATTCCGGTTTGTCGCGATGTCAGATCGGTTTTCCACCGGATCTTCGATCATGCCGCAGAAAAAGAATCCGGACGCCGCCGAGTTGGTGCGCGCCAAGATCGGGCGGGTTCTTGGGGCGACAGTGGGCCTGTTTACGGTGATGAAAGGCCTGCCACTTACGTACTCAAAGGACATGCAAGAAGACAAAGAGCAGGTCTTTGATGCTGCTGACAGCCTGATGCTGGCTCTGGCTGCGATGGAAGGCATGGTTGGTGACATGAGCGGGAACCCGGATGCGCTGCGGGCGGCTGCTTCGTCTGGATTCTCAACAGCGACTGACTTGGCTGATTGGCTGGTGCGCGAAGCGGGGCTGCCGTTTCGCGATGCGCACCACGTGACGGGCCGACTGGTTGCCTTGGCGGAAGCGGAACACTGCGATTTGCCGGATTTGACGCTCGATCAGATGAAATCCGCTCACGAAGCTATTACCGAGGGGGTGTTTGACGTTCTGGGCGTAGACAATTCGGTGGCAAGTCGCACATCCTATGGCGGAACCGCTCCGGAACAGGTGCGGGCGCAGATCAAACGCTGGAAGGAGCGTCTGGCATGAAAAAACTCGGATTGGTGGCTGCATTGGTACTGCTCGCTGCCTGCGAAAACCCCCAGCTTGGGATTGGCGCGACCTTCGGTGCAGGTGGGGTTAATGTAACACCTGCCGTGTCCGGCGATGTCGGTGGCGCACGCGTTACGGTGCAAGGATGAGAAAGCTATCAATTCTCTTGGTCCTAGCGGCTGCCGCTTGTGGAGCCGATGGTGATCCCGTACCTGTACCGGGCGGTATTCAAGTCGGCGGAACTGCCTCGATAGGCGTGTCGGGTAGCCTTTAAAATGTCGCCGTTGCGCATGGTCTACCTCGCCTTGGCCGTCTGGGGCGCAATCCATCCGATGTACTACTTCATCTCCTACATGCAGGAGACAGGTACAGGCCTGGGTGGATTGATCGACGCCTGGTACGTCAACGCATCTACAACCGGGCTCACCTGGGACCTGACGATTGCAGCTATTGCGCTGACCGTCTGGATCATCGCCGAGACAGCTGTTCGAAAGAACTGGCTCGCCCTGCTTGGCATTCCCGCGACCTGGTTTATCGGCGTCAGCTGCGGGCTGCCCCTTTATCTTTTCCTGCGCACACGTAACCCGGAGTAAGCGCCACATGACGAACCACCTTTATCAGCGTGACTTGCCCAATGATCTCGACCTTGGGGACATGGTCGCGATTGACTGCGAAACAATGGGGCTGAACCCACACCGCGACAGGTTGTGCCTTGTGCAATTGTCCGGTGGGGACGGGAACGCGCATCTGGTGCAGATCGAAAAAGGTCAGAAGAGCGCACCGAACCTTGAGCGCTTGTTGACCGACCCGAATGTTCTGAAGCTGTTTCACTTTGGTCGTTTCGACATTGCCGCGATGTACCACGCATTCGGCGCGCTGACAGCGCCTGTCTATTGCACAAAAATCGCGTCCAAACTTGTACGGACATATACGGATCGGCACGGCCTGAAAAACCTTTTGGACGAGTTGCTTGGCGTGGACATTTCCAAGCTGCAGCAGATGTCGGATTGGGGCGCAGAAGAATTGACCGAAGCTCAATTAGCCTACGCGGCGTCGGACGTTCTGTATTTGCACGCGCTGCGCGAGAAGCTGAACGAACGTCTGGAGAGAGAAGGTCGAACCGACCTTGCTCAGGCCGCTTTCGACTTTTTGCCAACACGCGCCCGACTTGACTTGGCCGGTTGGCCTGAAATTGACATTTTTGCGCATTAAGACCCCATCTAAGGACGAAAACCGGCGGCAACCTGCACTCGTGGGGGCGTTGTGGTTTCGAAACTGTGGACGGGTCTTTATATGAGCGGGGACATGGCATCCGCTAACAACACATATTCCCGCCTGGTTCTCTGGCTGAAAGTAGCGCTTCCGCTGGCAGCGTTGGCCATTCTATCGACGCTTTTCCTGATCGCAGACACGCTTAACCCAGAAGCGGCAATTCCCTACGCAGACGTGGATGTGGAACAGATTCTGGAGGATCAGGGCATCACGCGCCCCTCGTTTGGTGGCATGACTCCAGACGGAGCATCAATGTCGCTCACCGCGGCTGCAATTCGCCCCGGCGAAAGCTTACGCGATGAGTTCATCGGCTCATCGCTGGAAGCTACGATTGACCTGCCAAGTGGAACGACGATCGCAATCTCGAGCCCTGAAGGCACAATCGACATGGCCGCAAATCTGGCGCTCCTTCAGGGAGGGGCTCGACTAGAAAGTTCAATTGGATACACGGTAGAGACTGCCGACATCGTTGCGCGCTACGACATTGTTCGGGCGACGACAGGAGGCGAGGTCGTTGCTACAGGTCCCGGCGGCAAAATAACGGCGGGCATTATGGGCCTGGAGCAGGATGTCGCAAATGGCACCTACGTTCTTGTTTTCAAAGACGGCGTCCGCCTGATATATGATCCTGAGCCCTGAGGAGCCCTTTGTTTTGATCCGCCGGATTTGTATACTTGTTTTGATTTTAATGCTGCCCGCATTTGCGACGGCGCAGGGGACTTCAATTGCGTTGGGGACCGGCACTTTTGACAGCAGTCTGCCA
>CAZMRS010000157.1:0-6054 GCA_964568435.1 uncultured Boseongicola sp.
TGAGGTCCGGGTCACACAGCGGCGCGCTCGTGGAGAAGGACTGGCCGCCAGAAACACGTCCGTTGCGATCCGTCCGGCGCTTGCTAACAATCCCGAGGTCCGCGAGCCGTTGACGGAGTTAGGTACTGAGCCGACTGCTAGGTACTCACGGAAGATCGTACGGACCGCGTTTTCCTCTAGGTGGTTGACGAAGAGCGACTCGTCCTTTGCGTCACAGCCAAACGGACAGACCCGCCCATACGGAACTCTTTCTTCTTCGATGCCGCCACCTTGTCCCGGATGCGTTCAGCAGCGACCTTTCGCTCGAACTGCGCAAAGGAGAAGAGAACGTTCAGCGTGGGCCTGCCCATCGAAGACGTGGCGTTGAAGGCCTGAATCACGGAGACAAAATAGTCCCCTGCGCCATCCAGGATTTCAACCATCGTCGCAAAGTCAGAGAGCGCGCGTGTCAGCCGATCCACCTTGCAGACCACGATGACGTCGATCCGACCGGCATTGAAATCAGCAAGTAGACTTTGAAGACCAAGCCGCTCCATGGACCCGCCTGAGTATCCGCCATCATCGTGTCGGTCTAAGAGTTTAGCCCAGCCTTCGTGCCGCTGGCTGAGGATGCAGGCGGCACATGCCTCCGGCTGTGCGTCGAGCGGAGTTGAAGCTCTGCTCCAGACCCTCCTCAGTGGACTTACTTGTATAGATCGCACATCGCCGGCGGATCATCACTTCTTCTCCCGAAGCCCGAAGAACTTCGGACCGTTCCGCGGTGTCCCGGTCACGGAGCGCGCCACGGCCGAGAGCGAAAAGGTCGTGCCGTTCCGGACGACACCCTTGTCCATACCGATGACCTCGTGGGTCTCGCCGGCCCAGAACTTCAGAAGACGCATGCCTTCGCCTACCGCCACCGGTGGGAGCCCGCTGACAGCTGCTTCGGCGCTCGCCCCCTCGGCGCGCCGAGACATGATGGCCTGCCACTGCCGACGAAGCGCTGAGGTCTCACTGCCCTGCTCGTCAGCCTGCATGTCCAAGCCAATGTCAGCCGCATGAGCCTCGCCGACAGCATTAGCGGAGGCGACGACCCACGTCGCTCCCGCCAAATCACGCGCAGCTCTGCAGCCGGGATCGGGGTCAGTGCGTCGATATCGAGGCGCCCCCCAACAAATGGGCTTGCTCTCTTCCATCAGATCAGGCTGCCAGCCGGTAGGCTTTCCGACCGTTCCTCTCTTCAGGGTCTATCGTGTGACCCGCTTTACCAAGACCTGAAATCGCCGCCCTCACCGTGTGCGGTTGTCAGCCCAGTTCTTTTTGGAGCTGTTCAACTGTGGCACCTCGCGCGCGCGACAACAACGCTTCGAGCTTTGCTTTCTTGGTGGCTGCAGCCCTATTGGACGCTGCTGGCGTCTTCTTCGCGTCGCACTTGAGGGGTGTCCGCCCAGAATGCTGGCGTGGTGGCTCAATATTGTTTGTATTGCTCATCTTGGTTCTCCTGAAGCATCGGAACTGGGCCATCCGGTCGCCCGTACCGACAAGAGCCCGGTGATCCAGGCAGAGAACCACGAAAGATACGCGTCACGATACGGGACACTCACGCCCGAACGCCGCGCTAAGTCCGGTCGAGAATACTCAGAAACCCCAGAAAACCGCTATGTCGGGGCGCCTTCCAACGGCAGCTAAGCAAAGAAGGCCAGACATCCGACCAAATTACTCAGATGACTGAGACAAGCCCAAAGATATCGCAATTCATTCACAGTATTCCACCAAATAAAGTTAGAGCAATTTGAGCTTCTGCGGTTGTGTCGATCGTGGCGGGAAGTCTTGGGTGGTGTATCCGTAACGACTTCTCGACATTGGCCAAATCAGTGCCGATCTTTGCGCGAATATAGGCTGGTTCCTTGTCAAAGTTGTCTTCAACCGAATAGCGGACTGTGCCATCCAACGTCCAAAAGAAGTCTCTATTTGTCACGGAGTCGATCCGCATTGTGCCGACGTAGTAATTCCGGCCATTCTTGGGAACAGCGAACGCAAACAACGGCGCGATAAAGTAGTTTCCCGTCATTGGGTCGCAATAATTAATGCGGTCGATCATGTAAGTCCCGGACGGCAACGACCACAGGAAATGTCCCCCGGCATTAATCCCGACTTTCATGATCCTTCGGTCCTGATGCCGCTTTATTCGTGGAGCGATCGACCAACCGAATAGGCTTTGCTCAATGTCGCGCTCAACACCGATTTCAATCCAACGAAACTGACCCCCTACAAGTGATCGGTCAGCACGCTGCTGCACCGCAGCCAAGTCGCCAGCTCTGCCGGTATTCTCGACCGGTTCGCAACCAGCCAAAGTCGCAATCCCTCCGGGCACCAGAAGGAGGAAGCTTCTGCGAAGCATCTTGCGCCTCCGTATTTGGTTGGAATATCAACCAATTGCCCCGAGACTTGTGCACAACGAACCGATTGAATTAGCGTGAATGGTAGTGGGCGTATGCTCGCTCCATGTTGATCCGCATCAGCAACACATAAGAATTTCAGAATGTGTTTTCGTTGACCGAGAAAGCTACGGCGAAATCCGCGCGCAGCCTTAGGATGCTCAGATTCAGAGCTACTGGATCGAACGCAGCGGGCCTTAATCGGATTTGGAAGGCAGCTATGAGCGCATACCAAGAATATCTGCCTCG
The DNA here is from genome assembly GCA_964568435.1 of uncultured Boseongicola sp. Classification (GTDB taxonomy): domain Bacteria; phylum Pseudomonadota; class Alphaproteobacteria; order Rhodobacterales; family Rhodobacteraceae; genus Boseongicola. The sequence continues at coordinate 2,667 of CAZMRS010000157.1, forward strand.
TCCGCAGAGCAGACATTGGGATAGGCCGAGCGCTGGGCGAACGTGAAAACTCCAGTCCAATGACCGCACTGAGCCCAAGGCCGACGAATCATAAAAGGTGGCATAGGCGAGGCGAGTCATGATCGCGGTGGGTCTCAGTGCGAATATTTTTGGTACCCACGTTTACCTAAAGTCATGTTGTTGCCGGGCTTGGCCAAGGCTAACTGTTACGCAACGGACCTGCGTTTGAACGATCGGCGGATATCCGAATGAAGTCCGCCTCGCGCGCCTGTCGGATAGCCAGCAAATCTCGCTCAACACCTAGTAATCTCGCCGGTAAGACAGTCGCCGCCGCAAGAGCGTCCACAAAGCTCGCTTGGGTTGCCTCGCACAAGGTGCGGATTGCGGTGGTCAGGTCTAGGTCAGCGCCCGCCAGCGTTCCGTCCTCAAGTGTAAGGCGCCCATTCCGGCGTTGGATCAGCCTGCCGTTCAGATGAAATTCCTCTTGGCTGCTGCCGGCAACCGCCATGGCATCACTAACCAGGAATATACTCCCTGGTCCGGTTTTCGACGACCAAGCAGTTGCCATTGACGCCGAATGAACGTGAATTCCGTCTGCAATCAGTCCTGCTGAAAGCCGACCGTCTGAGATGGCCGCACCCACGACGCCCGGTTCGCGGTTGCCCAGCTGACTCATTGCGTTGAACAAATGCGTTACACAGCGTGCGCCAGCGTCGGCATATTCCAGGCACGTGGAGAAGCCAGCGTCTGTGTGTCCAAGCGAAACCAAGATTCCGGCGTCCGCCATCTCGCGAACTTGTCGCGTAGTGACGTTCTCAGGTGCAATTGTCACCATCAGTGCGGGAAGTTTCCCAGCAGCGTCGATCAACAACGATAGATCTTCTTCGGTCATGGGGCGGATCAAGGATGCATCGTGCGCACCTTTGCGCTTCATCGACAAATGCGGACCCTCGAGATGCAATCCCGCAATGCCAGGCACTTCGGCTTCGATCGCGGTGACAGCAGCTTGAACGGCGGCGCGTGTTATCTCAGCAGTATCGGTGATGAGCGTTGGCAATATCCTGGTCGACCCGAGGGATCGATGCGCCGCGGCAATGCGTCTAAGTGTTGCGACAGAGGGATCATCGTTGAACATGATCCCGTCACCACCGTTTACCTGAAGGTCGACGTAGCCAGGGCTGAGAATGTCGCCATCAAGGTCTATCGTTTCCGATCCGCCCGTGATTTCTCCCGTGGGTCGGATTTCGGCGAGTAGACCGTCCTCGAACCGCGCCGCATGTCCGTCCAGTAGCCGTTCGCCGTCAAAAATCGGACCGCCGAGATAGGTGACATTCCGATTGCTCATACCGTTTCTGTCACTTTGTTGAGATGGCGTGGCGCGTCAGGGTTGATTCCTCGGCTCGCTGCGACCGCCTCGACCAGCGCGTAAAATGAGACAATCGTGGCAATTGGGTCGGTGATCCAGTGATCCGTTCTCACGTGCGGCAGCGTGGTTGCGCGTTCGACGCGGTTAGTTGTTGCGAACACTTTAGCGCCCTTGTTGGCGATTTCGTCGGCCACGCTGGCGACTGCGTCTTCGGCAGCATCGCCGGCTGCGAATGCAATGACGGGGAACGCCTCGCCCACGATGGAGACCGGGCCGTGTAGCACTTCGGCTGAAGAGTAACTTTCGGCGTGAAGTTGGCAGGTTTCCTTGAATTTCAGAGCTGCCTCGTTCGACATTGCCCAGGACGGCCCGCGACCAAGCATGAAAAGCGATCCGCCTTGGATGTGTCCAACCACCTCGTTCCAATCGGTGGCGACAGCGTCCTCCAAATGTCTCGGCAGCCTACGGATGGCGGCGATCAACGCGTCGTCGCCTTTCAGTTCCGCCATGAACCAGAGCCCGGTGACAAGAGAGGTCACAAAAGTCTTCGTGGCCGCAACGCTGAGTTCAGGACCTGCATGGATCGGCAGTGTGGACGAGGCGGCCTTTGCCAGCGGCGACTGCGGTTCGTTGGTGATGGCGACAGTGTAAGCACCCGAGGCCGTGATGCTCTCGGTCATCCGCACGATGTCGGGACTTTTCCCGGACTGTGAGACGGAGATTCCCAGGGCACCCGATGCCGCTACATCGACGCCATAGACAGATTTAACCGAAGGTCCGAGCGATGCCATTGGAAGGCCAAGCAACAACTCCGAGGCGTACTTCAGATAGGTGCAGGCGTGGTCAGACGACCCGCGCGCGACGGACAGAAGGAACCGTGGATTGAGAGCGCGCGCCGCATCCGACGCGGAGGCTATTGCTGCTGCGCCGTCTGTGAGTAGACGTTCCACTGTGTCGGGGATCTCGTCGATCTCGCGCTTCATTTGGGTGGTCTGAGATGCCATTTTTAAGCCTTTTCAATTCGATAAGCGGAGCTCGGCCACAAAGTCATAGGCGTCGCCGCGATAGATGGATCGGGTAAGCTCGGCAACGCGACCGCTCTCCAGATAGGAGATGCGTTGGATGCTGAGCCCGGCGGTGCCTTCGGCAACGCCCAGAAGATCGGCTTCGCGTGGACCGAGGTTGATAGCGGAGATTTTTTGAATGGCGCGCACTGGGCGATTGCCGGAACGTTCGAGGACATCATAGAGCGAGGTTGTCACATCGATCGGGTTCGGCAGAATATCGAGCGGCAGCGCAGCACGTTCCAGCGCCATGGGCTGACCGCCCGCTTCGCGAAGACGATAAATGCGCGCGACCTGGTCGCGCGAAGCGAGACCCAGCGCCACAACCTCGTCCGGCGACGGCAGGAATATGCCTCGTTCGAGCCATTTGGATGTAGTCTCCAGCCCGCGCCGTTCCATGTCCTCTGTGAACGAGGTCAGGTGCGACAGCGACTGCTCGACCCGCGCTATTTTCTCGCGGACAAATGAGCCAGAGCCCTGCCGTTGTTCGACCACGCCTTCCTTGACCAATTCCTGAATCGCCTTTCGCACGGTGACACGGGAAAGGTCGGTGATGTCCGCGATCTCGCGTTCGGGTGGCAAAGATGAATTCGGAGCGAAAACACCAGTCTCGATCCCATGCTCCAGCCTGCGGCGGAGTTGCACGTAGCGTGGACCCGCGCTCCGCCCAAGCCAGTCTTCGGGACGCAGAAACTCAGCGACGCTCATTGGCGATCTCCTTGCGAAACTCTTCGGCCAGCGCGATGGCCCCAGTCAGCGGTTCACCTAACGCAGGGACTAGGGCGGACTGCATCTTTTGCGGCAGATAGTTCCGATAGTGCGGGCCTATGCCTCCGGTGAGGCATATGGGAAGGCCCGCGATCCAGCCAAGCTTGCGTGACGTGGCTGCGATGTAGTCCGCGGCGTCCTGGAGTATACCGCCCGCTATCTCGTCGCCCTTTGCTGCACTTTCTGTGAC
>CAZMRS010000158.1:0-6054 GCA_964568435.1 uncultured Boseongicola sp.
AAGACGCGGGGACGGACTGCCGAATATGATCGAGGTCCATGATCTTCATAAGCACTTTGGTGGCTTTCACGCCGTAGATGGCGCGACTCTCAAAATAGAACAGGGCTCTATCACCGGTCTCGTCGGACCAAACGGTGCAGGAAAAACCACCCTTTTCAATGTCATCGCAGGCCGCCTTCCACCGACAAGCGGCAAAGTCACAATGTCTGGCGAAGACATCACTGGCCTTCCGCCACACGAGCTGTTCCACAAAGGCCTGCTCAGAACCTTCCAGATCGCGCATGAATTCTCGTCCATGACGGTCCGCGAAAACCTTATGATGGTTCCCGGCGCACAATCCGGCGAGGCCATCTGGAATGCATGGTTCGGTCGCGGCAAGATCGTTGAAGAAGAACGCGCCTTGATGAAGAAGGCCGACGAAGTTCTTGAATTCCTTACAATCGATCACCTGACAGAAGAAAAAGCCGGCAACCTCTCCGGTGGTCAGAAAAAGCTTCTGGAGCTCGGTCGCACCATGATGGTCGACGCGAAAATCGTCTTCCTCGACGAAGTTGGTGCCGGTGTAAATCGCACGCTCCTCAACACCATCGCCGACGCCATCCAACGCCTGAACAAAGAACGCGGTTATACGTTCTGCGTGATCGAGCACGACATGGACTTCATTGGCCGCCTTTGCGATCCGGTCATTGTTATGGCCGAGGGCAAAGTCCTTGCCGAAGGCACGATGGCCGAAATCAAGTCCAACGAACAAGTCATCGAAGCCTATCTCGGAACAGGCCTGAAGAATAAAGATCAAGTTGGGGCCGACGCATGAGCGACAATCCCTACCAGAACGCGCGTGGCAACAAAGATGCCTCAATCGCCAATCCAAAACCCGCGGCCACACTCACTGCGCACGGCTCTTCAGATACCAGCAATCCAGATCCCCGCACAGGCGAACCCTTCCTGATCGGCGATTCCATGACGGGCGGGTACGGCACCGGGGCAGATATCCTCCACAGCTGCACCATATCCGTTGATGAAGGCCAGATCGCCGTCATCGTTGGCCCGAACGGCGCCGGTAAATCCACGGCCATGAAGGCTGTTTTCGGCATGCTGAACGTTCGCGAAGGCGCTGTGCGCCTCAACGGCGAAGACATCACGGCCCTGACACCGCAAGCCCGTGTCGCCAAAGGCATGGCCTTCGTGCCTCAAACTTCGAACATCTTCACGTCCATGACAGTTGAAGAAAACCTCGAGATGGGCGCGTTCCTACGCACAGACGACATTCGCGGCACCATCGAACAGGTCTACGAGTTGTTCCCGATCCTGCGCGACAAGCGAAACCAAGCCGCTGGCGAACTCTCTGGCGGCCAACGCCAGCAGGTCGCGGTAGGCCGCGCGCTGATGACCCAGCCACAAGTGCTGATGCTGGATGAACCGACGGCGGGCGTGTCGCCCATCGTCATGGATGAACTCTTTGACCGCATTATCGAAGTTGCTCGCACCGGCATTTCGATCTTGATGGTCGAACAAAATGCGCGGCAAGCGCTCGAGATCGCTGACAAAGGCTACGTGCTGGTCCAGGGACGCAATGCGTTCACGGACACAGGCAAAGCCCTTCTCGACGATCCCGAGGTGCGCCGCTCTTTCCTCGGGGGTTAGCGATGAGACGACCCATTGCAACGGCCCTGCGGACAATATGCGCCAGAACCGGCGCCAACAAAGCGGGCCTAAGGATATAGACCGAAAACGGCATCCCTTTGGCCTTCGTGATGCGCAAGCCGCAAAAAGCGGCACGCACGGGAACCAAACGGGGTGTGTTACATGCTGGAGACGATTGCGTTAGTCGCGATGCTACAAAGCGTTCAAAACCAAACAGAAGGCATTCGCTGCCTCTTCCCCGCCGATGACGACGGCGGCAAAACATTGCAGGTCGTTCTCGATCCAATGCCTTCGCTAAAAGACCAACCCGGTCTCTACCGCGTCTTCATGGAAATCGAAGGCCAGGTCACGCTGAAAGCGGCCGCCCAACCGATTGCGACAACCGAAGATCGCGACGTCCTGTTCCTCGCCAGACATGGACAAGACAGCGTCTTCACACTGGGCGTTCAGGAAAACGGCCAGGCTGCTCTTAGCCAACGCACAAGCCAAACCAGCAAAGCAAAGACGCGCCTGGGCGTCTGCGCCGGTGCCGCTCAACACATAAACAGATGGCTCCCGTCGTGACAAAGCGAACGCTCTAAAAGGATCAAACTGGTAAAAACATGATCGACTTGCTCAACGCCATTGTCGCGCTCGCAAACTTTGTCATCGTTCCGGCCGTCGCCTATGGCAGCCAATTGGCGCTAGGCGCGCTCGGGGTGACGCTGATCTACGGCATTCTGCGGTTCTCAAACTTCGCGCACGGCGACACAATGGCCTTCGGCGCAATGGCTACAATCCTCGCGACATGGGCGCTGCAAGGCATTGGTGTCTCACTCGGCGTGTTCCCCACGGCGCTACTCGCATTGCCGGTCGGGATCGCCGCCACCGCCCTTCTCGTCCTGGCCACCGATAAGCTTGTCTATCAATTCTATCGTGCGCAAAAGGCCGCCCCTGTCATTCTGGTCATCGTCTCGATGGGCGTGATGTTTACTATGAACGGCCTTGTACGTTTCATCATTGGCCCCGACGATCAACGCTTCGCCGACGGCGCGCGCTTCATCATTTCCGCACGTGATTTCAAAGAGATGACGGGCCTCCGCGAAGGCCTCGCGATCAAATCCACTGCCGCCCTCACCGTCGTTGTCGCGATCATCGTCGTGATGCTCCTCTTCTGGTTTCTGAACAAAACGAGGACCGGGAAATCCATGCGCGCGTTCTCCGACAATGAAGACCTCGCGCTTCTGTCCGGCATCAACCCCGAGCGTGTGGTGATGATCACCTGGATCATCGTGGCCGCTCTGGCCACAACTGCGGGCGTCCTTTACGGCCTCGACAAGTCCTTCAAACCGTTCACCTACTTCCAACTACTCCTGCCGATCTTTGCGTCCGCCATCGTCGGAGGCCTCGGCAACCCGGTTGGCGCAATTGCAGGCGGTTTCGTCATCGCCTTCTCTGAGGTCACCATCACCTACGCCTTCAAAAAGGTCGCGACCTACATTCTGCCAGAAGCCTTGGAACCCGACGGCCTCGTCCAACTCCTGTCCACCGACTACAAATTCGCTGTGAGCTTCGCGATCCTCGTGATTGTATTACTGTTCCGACCGACCGGCCTCTTCCAGGGGAAAGCGCTATGACCCTGCATCCCCGTGATATCATCCTCTTCTTCGTCGTATTCGGCCTCATCGTCGCCACCGGCTTCTTCCAAAGCTGGAACGTGGCGCTCGGCATCCTGAACATGGGCCTGATCTCAGCCATCATGGCGCTGGGTGTGAACATGCAATGGGGCTACGCCGGTCTCTTCAATATCGGTGTCATGGGGTTCGTCGCCCTCGGCGGCCTCGCCGCCGTGCTTGTCTCCATGCCGCCCGACCCCGAGGCCTGGTCCGCAGGCGGCCCGCGTGTCATCGCTGCTCTTCTTCTTGGCGCAATCACCATCTACGCGGCCATACAAGCCATGAAACGCCTGCCCAAGGGTCGAACCCGAGGCCTCGCGACCCTCGCCATCCTCGTCATCGGCTTCTTCGTCTACCGCGCGCTCCTCGATCCGGCGACCTCCGCGATCGAGCGCATCAGCCCAGCCGACCGCGGCTATCTCGGCGGTCTTGGCCTGCCTGTTCTCTTCTCCTGGCCCGTGGGTGCCCTGCTCGCCGCCGGCGCTGCATGGGCCATCGGCAAAACCGCCCTTGGTCTGCGTTCTGACTATCTGGCAATCGCAACGCTTGGCATCGCCGAGATCGTTATCTCCATGATGAAGAACGAAGACTGGCTCAGCCGTGGCGTCAAAAATGTCATCGGCCTGCCCCGACCCGTTCCTTACGAGATCGACCTCCAAAACGATCCAGGCTTCGTTGATCGTGTCACCGACTGGGGCTTCGACCCCGTCACCGCTTCGTCGATCACGGTCAAACTCGCCTACACAGGACTGTTCCTCGCGATCCTTGTCCTGCTCCTCTGGCTCGCCCAGGCGGCGCTTGCCTCGCCCTGGGGCCGCATGATGCGCGCCATCCGCGACAATGAGGTTGCCGCCGAAGCCATGGGCAAGGACGTCACCGCCCGCCACCTACAGGTGTTCATCCTCGGCTCCGCCATCTGCGGCCTCGCAGGAGCCATGATGACCACGCTCGATGGCCAACTCACACCTGCCAGCTACCAGCCGCTGCGCTTCACTTTCCTTGTTTGGGTCATGGTGATCGTAGGCGGGTCAGGCAACAACTTCGGTGCAATCCTGGGCGGTTTCCTGATCTGGTACCTCTGGGTCATGGTCGAACCATTCGGGCAGTTCTTCATTGAATTCATCACCGCAGGCATGGCCGACGAAAGCTGGCTCAAAGGCCACCTCCTTGAAAGCGCGGCCCACATGCGCCTTCTGACCATGGGCCTCATCCTGCTCCTCGTCCTGCGCTTCAGCCCACGCGGCCTTATCCCGGAACGGTGACAGCTGGCTTCTTTCTGGCGGAAATACTCCGGGTGAGGCCCGAAGGGCCGAGGGCAGAGCCCTTTTCAGCGCTCGCGTACCTCCCGCGCAGACGGGAACCGCGCGGTCGCTCCCATAGTCTCAACCTCGGGAAACAGTTCCAGGATCTCGCGACGCTGAGAGTTTCCCAACCCTCGCATCACCTGGTCATCGGGATGAAAGGTCTCTGTCCAAACACCATCTGCTAAGATCACCTGATGGGCGTCGCACAAAAGATGCACATAGCTTACGCCTAGTGTCTTTGCGAAGTGAACGCGCCGTCCATCGACCAGATGACGCGCGGCGACCAAGGTCTCACCATCCATCGTCAAGAACGCCTGGTCGGGAGAAACGAGAAAGCGGTGCGACGGGCTGACCACCATATCCTGCCGAGGCAATCCATCGCCCAAAGAACCGGCCCGAACAATGACCGGGACAAGCTCGCCTTCCCGCAGCAACTCGCGGAACGAAACCTCGCGCCGGCCTATCCAGTATATGCGCTTCAAACCATTGTCGCGCGTCACGACCTTGTCTCCGGACCGTAGCGTTTCCACGGGAATGGCACCCCGGTCCGTCGCGATAAGCGAGCCTGGTGTGAAACACGGTGTGACAGGTGAAATACGCATCTTCGATCCCCCACTGGGGGATGAAAGGTGCGAGCAATTTGCTTAGCGAATTGGCGGGAACCGACGCGCCTTTTCCCACGTGTCGCCCGGCAACATGGGCAAACTCACACACGCGGGAGCATCGATCCCCGCCGCCATACTGGCAGCACTCAATACCCTTACCTGCAGAGGGTTCTGCAAGTCATGCGCGGCACCCCCATGCCGCTACACTACCCCCCAGCGAGGTAAAGAAAGGGTAACCAAACGCGCGCTTCTGCCAAAGGAAAAACGGCCAAAACTTGGCGGCGGATTGGCATTTTCAAAGGCGGAGCGACGAATTTAGGCAGGGCAAACGAAGCCTACTTTTTAGGATTGATGAGCGGGTAGAAACAATTGGATGTTGCAAGAGATCAACAGCTATTGGCGCAAATGACTTTCAGCGGTCAAGTAATGAGCCCCGATTGTCGCCAGTGGCTTAACAGTCGCGATTTTGCCTGATGTCCATTGAGGCACAAATATGTCGCGCATCTCGAACACGACAGTGTTTTCGCTGACGCATCAATGAAAAGTATTCCAGACCATTGATGAGCGGATTTCCGCTTACCCATTCGAATCGCTCGAAACGGGCCGCGGAAGTGCTCGCAAAACAGACATCCAAAGAACCTTGGCATTCGGTATCCGCAAAACAGCAGGGACCGTAATGGTTTGCCCCAGAACATCGATCAAGGCACGCCCTTCGGCGTCGGCCTGCTTCACGACTGTCACAGGCAAAACCATGATTGCCGATCCTGACCCGGGGTGATGCACACTGAAATGAACGCTCTCAATCGGCAGTCCCAACTCCAGTGCTTCGCCAGGCATCGCTCGCAA
>CAZMRS010000159.1:0-6049 GCA_964568435.1 uncultured Boseongicola sp.
CCCACCTCTGGGACATCCCAACGACCATGTTTCGCTTCTTCACGGTTTACGGCCCGTTCGGTCGGCCCGATCTTGCGTTCTTCAAATTCGCGGACGCCGCGCTCGAGGGGCGCGCGATCGATGTTTACAACCATGGCAAGATGACCCGCGATTTCACGTTCGTGAGCGACTTGGTCAAAGCGGTCCGCTTGCTGATCGACGCAGCACCTGCTCTGCCCGACGACCGCGACGCGGATGTGCCCGGCGACACCCTAAGCGCCGTCGCACCTCACCGCGTCGTAAACATTGGCAATGGCCAGAACGTGCAACTCATGGATTTCATTGCCGAAATCGAACGCGCACTCGGTGTGACCATCAAGAAAAACTTCATGGACATGCAGATGGGAGACGTGCCCGGAACTTGGGCGAAGTCGGACCTGTTGTTCGAACTGACCGGGTACAGACCTGACACGCCCATATCCGAAGGGATCGACAGGTTCGTCGAGTGGTATCTCGATTACTACGACAAAGGCTGACCGTCCCTACACCACAGCCACGTCAAGGCTACCCAGGCCTTCAATTGAGACCGTCACCTGATCCCCGCGTTTAACGGCCGCAACACCCGCAGGCGTGCCCGTCAGTATGACGTCCCCGGCAGCGAGTTCGAAGTACTCAGACAAGTAGGAAATCATCTCAGGCACCTTCCAGATCATTTGGTTGAGGTCACCGGTCTGTCGCCGCTCACCATTCACGTCCAAGGTGATCGCCCCTGATTGCAGGTGCCCAACGGCCTCAACTGGGGTGATCGCACTGCAGGGTGCCGAACGCTCAAAAGCTTTTCCAATCTCCCAGGGTCGCCCCATCTTCTTTTGAGCCCCCTGAAGATCGCGCCGCGTCATATCCAGAGCGATGCCATAGCCAAACACATGGTCAAGCGCATCCGCTACCGCAATGTCGGTCCCGCCGGACTGCAAGGCCACCAGCATCTCCGCCTCGTGGTGAACATCCGACGAGTGTCCGGGATACGGAAAGTTGCCCGATACATCGAGGTTGTTTGGGTTCTTCTGGAAAAAGAAGGGCGGCTCACGGTTCGGATCGTGACCCATCTCAACCGCGTGCGCCGCGTAGTTTCGGCCAATGCAGTAGACCCGACGAACCGGAAAGACGGCACCGCCTCCCTGAACAGGCAAAACACTTTGAGGCGCGGGGGGAAAGGCGAATTCTGACACGATAGCTCCGTAAGATGACCAAACGCATCTCATCGGTAACCGGCACCGCTGAATAGTTCAAACCAAAGAGGTTAGCGCTGTGATGAAAACGAAACCAGACGGGTTTGCCCGCTCGCCATTCTGCGTCGGCGGCTGCGGTATTCCGGAACAATCTCAGCGGCTTGTGTCGTGCGGTTCACCTTGACCACAGCAATTGAGATATTGTCTTGCTCGGGATCGTTCAAAGCGTTGACGGCGCGCAGCAACGAAAATGCAATCTCGTTGCTCGAGCGATCCTCGCGTGACCGCAACATAGCCGTGATCTGATCGTCACTCAGGTACTGCAGACCATCGCTTGCAACGATCACCATGTCGCCTTCTTGCAGCTTCAAAGGCGTCTTGGGGCAATCAATCTTCTCGATATTGTCGCCCAGCAGGACCGACAGCAAACAGTTGCGATCAGGATGGAAACGCCCTTGATCGGGCGTCAGCTTCCCGTTGGCCACCATCTGATCGATAAGCGGTGCCATCGAGTGATCTTCGTTCAGTTGTCTCAGACGCCCATCCCGGTAGAGGTACATCGGAGAGTCACCGACTGAAATCCAGAAGAGCCGATCCTCAATAAGAATAGGTGCAACCAGTGTCGCCCCCATCCCGTAGTTCTTCGGGTTTTCCTGAACAAAATCTCGAATGCACGCGTTGGCCGTCAACGCGGCGTTCATCAGAATGTCCGGCAGCTGATCTTCGTTCTTTTTCAGTTCGGCCAGCTTGAATTTCAGCTCTGCAAAGACCTCTGTGACCAATATCGCACTGGCGAGTTCACCTGCGGCATGTCCGCCCATTCCGTCGGCCAGCACAACGAACCCAACGTCCTGCCCTGCGGGAAAATCGGTAACAACAGCGTCTTCCTGCAGCTCTCTTTGGCCAAGGCCAAGAGCCGTGGCTACGTCGTATCTTGGGACGTCTTTCAGGCCCATGTTGGTGCCCCTTCTTCGTCTCGTCTCCCTGTTCAAGGGATGCGAAAAGCAGCCCGAAAGCACAGGGTATCCCAACAGACTAGCGAAGCTTTGTGGCCAAACAGAGATGGCGATAGGGGGAAACTACGGCGCAAAATGCCGAAAACGTTGCCGAATTGTCTCATGCCGGCAGCGCGCGCGGACCGCAGAAATCGGACCTAAACACCCAATGATAGGCCGTCGAGGCTCTTGCCAGAGGTGGACGCGCTTAACTCCAGAACCGATCGCGCACAATGCCCTTCGCCATGCCGTCCGGTGTCTGAACCTCAAGCTCAGTGCCAGGGTCCCAATGCGTCATAAGAACCATGCCAATCGCTGCCGTGCAGTCGAAATCTGGCGACCAAGCCGCAGACGTCACCTGCCCCACCTTTTTTGATCCTGCCATGATCGGCCAAGCGCGATCACACGGTGGAACGCGCCCCGCGATCTCGATGGGGCGAATTTGCCGAATGGGTCCATCTTTGGCGACCCGCAGCAAAGCGTCCCGGCCAATACAGCCAATAGCCGTTTGAGTGTTGCAGAACTTCCCAAGACCACACTCATGCGGTGTGTTTTCACGCGTCATGTCGTTGCCATAGCTCAACAATCCACCTTCAATCCGCTCAATCGCATTAGGGCACCCCGCACGGACGTTCAGATCCTGACCCGCCTCCATCAGAGCATTCCAGATGGGCATGCCCAGCTCGGTTCCTTCAACGTAAGCCTCAAATCCACCCTGCTTTGAATAGCCAGATCGGGCGACCAGCACGTCGTTGCCCTTAAACGAGAAATACCCGAAGCGGAAAAACCTCAGGTTGCGAATATCATCCCCGAAGACCCGTGCAGCCAACTCGTCAGCTTTAGGCCCCTGAATGGCCAGAGGGCTCACGTCCGGCTCATCCACCAGCACTTCAAACCGGTATGCGTTGGCGATCCCTTTGACCCAGAGCAACAAGTCGGAGTCAGCGATGGAAATCCAATACCGATCCTCGCTGATTTTCACTGCAACCGGATCGTTCAGCATACCCCCTGTCTCATCGACAATCGGCACATAGAAACACTGGCCCGGCAGCATACCGCGCAAGTCGCGCGGCGTAAGCGTCTGCATCAACCGGGTTGCATCGGGGCCGCGCAGCTCAACCTGACGTTCACACGCGACATCCCAGACCTGCACGTGTTTCTTCAGATGGTGATAGTCCGCTTCAACGCTTTCAAAAAAGGTCGCCAGCAACATGTGGTTGTAAACGGTGTAGCCGCCGACACCTGCCGCTTCGACACCTTCAGAGAACGGCGTCCGGCGCAAGCGCCGGGACGGAGCAATAAGAGCCATGGGGTTTATCCTTCTTCCCGGGCCTGCTGGCGAAGTTCGAATTTCTTGATTTTTCCGGTAGCTGTCTTCGGAAGGTCTCCGAAGACAACCGACTTGGGTGCCTTAAACCCGGCGAGATGCTCGCGACAAAATGCGATGATGTCATCCGCGCTTGGCGATGTGCCTTCACGCAACTCAACGAAGGCGCATGGCACCTCACCCCATTTGGCATCGGGCTTGGCAACCACAGCGGCAGCTTGCACAGCATCATGCCGGTACAACACGGCCTCGACCTCAACCGACGAGATATTCTCACCGCCAGAAATAATCACATCTTTCAGCCGGTCGCGTATCTGAACATAGCCGTTGGCATGAACAACCGCAGCGTCACCCGACCAGAACCATCCGTCGGCAAATGCTTCATCTGTCGCAGCAGCGTCTTTGTAGTAGCCCTTCATCACAGTGTTGCCTCGGATCGCAATCTCACCTTGCGTTTCGCCGTCCATAGGGACCGGCTCTCCGCTTTCGCGATCAATGACGGCAAAGTCTTCAAGCATCGGGAACGCAACGCCTTGGTGCGCCTGTAACTCTGCCTGTTCAGATGCCGACAGGTTTTCCCATTCTTCCTGCCATAGGCACTGCGAGATATGCCCGTACGTTTCTGTCAGGCCATAGACCTGCATGACCTTCAGGCCCATTGACTTGGTCTTCTCCAAGATCGCAGGCGGCGGCGGGGCGCCAGCCGTCAACACGTTGATACGCGGTTCATAGGCTGCGCTTGGTGCATCTTCGCTTTCGGCCATCATCTGCAGAACGATGGGTGCCGCGCCGAAGTGAGTGATCCCCTCAGCTTCAATCGCTGCAAAAAGCTTTGAAGGCATCGGATCGCGCGTGAACACCATTTTTCCGCCCACAAGCGGCAACATCCACGGATGGCACCAGCCGTTGCAATGGAACAAGGGCACAATGGACAAGTAGTTGATGAAATGCGGGACATCCCAGGCGTTGACCGTGCCCATCGCCATCAAAGCCGCACCACGGTGATGGTAAACCACACCTTTCGGGCGGCCCGACGTTCCGGATGTGTAGTTCAACGCCAAAGCCTGCCACTCGTCCTCCGGCATCCCGCTTCCCTCAAAGGGCGTCGCCGCAAGAAGCTCGCCGTAGTCGTCTCCGGACTTTCCAGCATCCGGGCCCTGCTCGTCGACGATGGTCACGACTGGAATGCGGGCGTCATTCAGATCAAAAGCTGCTTCGACAACCGGGGAAAACTGACTGTCCACGATGACGAGCTTGCTGTCCGCGTGCTCGAAAATATAGGCGATGGTGCCTGCTTCCAGACGCATGTTGATCGTGTTCAGAACAGCGCCAATCATCGGAACCGCGTAGTGAAGTTCATATAGCGCCGGAATATTTGGACAGATCACCGAAACTGTGTCGCCCTTACCGATACCCCGCGCCTGCAATCCAGCAGCAACGGCCCGAACCCGCGCCGCGAAGGTCGCCCAATCGTACCGCTCATCCCCATAAACCACCGCTTCGCGCGGCCCATGGACGGCGGCTGCACGGTTCAGATGCGAGATTGGCGACAAGGGCACATAGTTCGCCGCCACGCGCGCCGCTGTTTCAAAGTTGGATTGCATGAGCGTCCCCTCCTCCCTGAAAGACCGCCTACTTACTTAGGCCCGCTCCAGTCGATCTGGCAAATCTCAGCCGAACGACCTTCAAAATCCCAAACACGACCAAAGGCACGCAAGCGGCCTTGATTGGCTGTGGCCACAGTGATGTCCGGTCCCATCCAGTACTGGGTGTTGGTAATTACCAAGTCATTCTCGGGATCTTTGCCCGCGACAGGCACGATCTCACCTTTGATACGCTTGCCCACGCTGATGCGCCGCGTCTTGCCTTCGTTCTCGTAGGTGACCGGCTGACGTTCGTGCCCAAGAAGCTCAGACACCAACACACTAAAGAGACCGGTCGTCCCACGCGCTTTGCCGGACATAATCGTTACGATGGCATCGTAGGCTTCCTCGGACGAGCGATCATCGATGAACAACGCGACCTTCCAGTTTCCCCGCGCCATCCGCTCGGGGATTTCGATCATCAGACCGATGTTCAACCCGGACAGGTCAATGTCACCGTATTGACCCTCGTCGATACGTATCCCGCCCCAGGTCTGGCAATGCCCCTCGGTTGGGGGGTGCTGACCCAGCGACACAACACACGGGCAAAACACCGTGCAATTGCAGTTCAGGATCAACTCGCCCTTCATCGTCCAAGGGACTGTGCCAATCTCACCATCCAAAGCCATGTTAGCTATCTCCCATTAAATCACGTTTATCAGTGTCACTGCGCCTGCTCCAAGCAGCGCGTATCCCAAAGGTCGGCTCAGCCAACGGCCAATCTCAGGGAGTTTTTCCAAAACCATGATGACAGTCGCCAGCCCCATGAACAAAAGGCTCATCACGCCGCCAACGAAGGCCAAGAGCATCAACGACCAACAGCATCCAAGGCAGGTGGCGCCCAGCTTCAAGCCCAAACGCCACGGTCCCACATCC
>CAZMRS010000160.1:0-6034 GCA_964568435.1 uncultured Boseongicola sp.
CGCCCTGATGGGCACCGAAGAGGTGACTGTCAGCTTCACCGAAGACGGCATTGCGGCGCTCGCCAAAATCGCCGCCGACGTGAACCAGACGGTCGAAAACATCGGCGCACGACGCCTCTACACAGTGCTCGAACGCGTCTTCGAAGACCTGAGCTTCACCGCCCCCGACATGGCGGGCCAATCCGTCACCGTCGACAAGGCTTTCGTCGAAGAAAACCTCGGAGAGCTCACAGCCAACGCCGATATGTCCCGGTACGTGCTCTAGGCAGCGCTTGTTTCATCCCACTTCAGGGGTGAGATGCGATCTTTTCGGTTTTTTTCCGCCCGCCAAACATCGTGCTGAAGCTGCAAAGCGAGCCAGAATCGGGTCCCATTCTCAAAAGCCTGCCCCAGCTTCTGGGCCATATCAATGGACACGGATTTCTTCTCATTGATTAAGCCGGATAGGGATTGCCGGGTGACACCCAAGTGTCTCGCAAGCTGGAGTTGGGTCATATTTAGGGCAGGCAGGATATCTTCACGGAGGTACTCACCGGGGTGAGGTGGGCAAAAGCCAATGTCTTCCAGATCATTTACCATGGTAGTCCTCCAGATTTATCTCGAAAGGTCCGTCGCTGTCCCATCTGTAAGTGATCCGCCAGTTCCCACTTACTTTGACAGAATAACATCCCTTTCGTTTCCCCTCTAACTCATTCCAGCCAAAGCCTGGCAAATTTAATTCATCCGGTCCCGTAGCGGCATTAAGTGCTGCCAGAATCCGCTTAGATTTCGCAACCCAATCAACGCGAAGCCTTCGTTCGTCGCCCTTCTGCCATAACAGCTTGAGGCCTTTATGTTTTATTCGGCGAACGTCAATCATGGCGGGGGTGTCACACAACAACACCGGATCCGTCAAGTGTCACGTTACACATTACGTTCTAGCGAATCGCGTTCTTTTCTGCAACACAAATTCATCCAATATTAAATGAATATTGGATTGATATTGGGTTTTTTCTCATTGGCAAAGAAACAGATATCTATAAATCTTCCGACTCAAGCTGTTGAAATGCTTGAGAAATTAGTCGGTTGCGGGCTTTTTGGAGACAACCGAGGCCAAGTCGCAGCGGACCTTATTCTCTCGAGCCTCAAGCAAATGACCGTATCAGGGCAAATTGATAGACTTATTGACAATTCAGACGATTGAAGCCTTCGGCGCTCACTTCAATTTCCCTGATCCGTCCCGTCAAAAACATTCGTTTTACGAATGTCATTTCCCGCGCCATGCTGTAATCACCCTGACCAACTGAAGCAGCGCTCGTGACGAAACATGGCCCTCCCACATATCTTCCTGGCGGTCCTCGTCACCTTCATCTGGGGTACGAACTTCGTAGCCATTGAAGTCCTGCTACGAGACCTGCCACCCATCTTCGCCACGGCGCTGCGGTTCTTTGTGGCCGCGATTCCGGCGATCTTTTTCATCCGCCCGCCAAAGCTTCCCGCGCGCACCATCTTGGCCTATGGCGGATTCATGTTTGCAGGCCACTTCGGCTTCCTCTTCGCGGCTATGTTCGCCGGTCTTTCAGCGGGCCTCGCCTCGCTGCTTCTGCAAGTCCACGTCTTCATAACCATCGCTCTCGCTGTGATCTTCCTCAAAGAGCGCCCCTCGGCCTTCCAGATCATCGGCGCAGTCTTGGCGTTTTCCGGTGTCGCGCTTGTCGCCACACAAAGGGGAGGGGACGCCACACCCCTCGGCATCGTCCTCGTTCTTCTGGCCGCGGTGTCATGGGGTATTGCGAACCTGCAGTCCCGGCAAATCGGATCGGTCAACATGTTGGCGCTGGTGGTTTGGGGCAGCATATCGACTCTGCCACCACTTTTGATCTTGTCGCTTATTCTCGAAGGCACAGCGCTGATACTCCCGGCGCTTACCAGCATCTCTCTGCCCGGCGTCGCCGCGCTTGGCTACATCGTCTACATGAGCACATGGATCGGTTTCACAATCTGGAGCGGACTGTTGTCAAAGTACCCCGCAGCCACCGTGACGCCCTTCGCGCTTATGGTGCCAATTTTCGGAATGCTTTCGTCCGCGCTGTTTCTGGGTGAGCCACTGCAAAACTGGAAGTTCGTCGCTGGCGCCTTGGTGCTCACTGGCCTTGCGATCAACGTCTTCGGGCCAAAGCTCTCCGCGCGCCGAACCTCTCCCCAAAATTAAACCAATCTTCACATACCCCGCGTTCGTTCTGTTAACGAATGCGCTTTTCCGCATATCGCGCGGTGCAAATACCGACGTAATACCGACGTCATACCGACGCGATACCGATTACCGAAATCTTTGATTTTGCGTGATTCTTAATGGGCAGAACCGTGATCCAAAGAAAGCACCGCACGGGACCCACCGAACGTTGCTCATTTCCACGCTTTTCATTTCCCGAAAAGAGGCAGAGAGAGAACCCATGTCCACATGGTCCTTCATCTCCGAGAACCGTCGGCCGTTATCCACCGGCGTGCTGCTGACGTTCTCGTCGTCCTACGGACAAACCTACTTCATCGCCCTCTTCGCCGCACAGATCATGGCAGCCTTCAACCTGACCGACGGCCAGTGGGGCGGTCTCTACACCATCTCCACAACACTCTCCGCCATCGTCATGTTCTGGATCGGCGGCCTCACTGACAAATACCGTGTCCGCACACTGTCGTGGATCGTGATCCCCGGATTAGCGGCGGTTTGCCTGGCAATGGCGCTCAACACCTCTCTGATCGGACTGGCGATAATCGTCTTCTTTCTCAGGCTGTTAGGGCAGGGGATGACCGCTCATTTCGCCACAGTGTCCATGGCCCGATGGTTCTCCGCCCGCCGCGGGCTCGCGCTTTCTATATCGGCCATGGGCTTTGCGTTTGGTCAGGCGGTTGTTCCGCTCATCGTCGCAAGCCTCTTCCTCATCATGGAATGGCGCAGCGTCTGGATCACAGCGGGAATAGCCATGTTGCTCACCTTCCCGGTCATCCAATGGCTCCTCGCGACCGAGCGCACACCCCAATCACTTGCCAAGGAAACAACAAGCGTCGGGATGCAATCGCGCCACTGGACCCGTGGCGATGTTCTCCGGTCACCAATCTTCTGGCTGCTCCTGCCTATGCTCATTGGCCCGCCCTCATGGGGCACCGCTCTGTTTTTTCAGCAAGTTCACATCGCCGAAGTCAAAGGCTGGCCGCTGATCGACTACTTCGCGCTTATCCCTCTTCTGACCGCCGTCGCCGTCGCCACAACGCTCTTCTCAGGGCAACTAATCGATCGCATTGGCTCAGGCCGCGTGATGCAATTCTATCTCATTCCCTGGGCCGTCGGGTTCGCGATATTGGGCAGTGCAACAAGCCTGACTGTGGCGGCCGTGGCCTTTATCATCTTTGGCTTGGCGACCGGGCTGCAGGCCACAGTCATCACAACATTCTGGGCAGAGTTTTTCGGCACCCGATACATCGGCTCCATCAAAGCCGTTTCAACAAGCATCATGGTGTTTGGTTCAGCGATTGGTCCCGGCATCACCGGTGCGCTCATCGACTTAGGTTTTGATTTTCCTGAGCAAATGAACGGAATCGCACTTTATTTCATAGGTGCGATTGTTCTCGTCTGGATCGCCGTCACGCGCGCGACCAAACAAATGTCAGCGCCGGAGATAGACGTAGAAAGCGCCTGAGCCACCATGCTTTTGGTGCGCCTGCGCAACTTGAAGCACCAGCGCGCTGAGCGGTGGTCGTGAAAGCCAATCCGGCACCTGATGGCGCAGCACCCCGGTCCGAATAGGAATAGGCCCGCTATCGTCTGAAACGCGGCCTTTCCCGGTGATGACAAGAACCAACCTCTTCCCGCGCGCATGCGCCGAATGGATAAATGCCAGCAGCTCGGACCGTGCCTCGTCCAGCCGCATACCATGCAGGTCGATTCTGGCTTCGGGCTTGGTCTTCCCGCGCTTCATGCGGCCAAAGGCCTTCTGATCCATGCGAACCGGAGCCGCATCCAGTGACGTTCCGACGCTCGGCGCAATCTGGTTTTGCGGCAGGCGTGTTTGCGTCTTCGATCCAATCTGAAACGGAGCGATCGCTTTTCTTTCCGGCGCATCAGCCACGGGCCGCTCAACAGCTGGCTTCGCCGCGCGCGCTTTGGGTGTGCGTCCTTCTAGAGGCGTCGCCGTTTTGGCAACCCGCGCCCACAGAGCTTTCTCTTCCGGGTCCAACCCTCGCGGCGAGCGTCGCTTCACTTCCGACCCTCCGTCTTGCTCGCAAGCGCCTTCGGAAGCAGCACGATCATCCGACCGCTGGCACGAACACGCCCCGCCGCAACGCCTGCCTCGGAACCCGACCCAAAGAAAATATCTCCGCGCTGCGGTCCTTTGATGGCCGCGCCCGTGTCTTGTGCAACCATCAGCCTTTGAATTACTTCGTCTCCAGTTTTCTCAATCCAGACGGGCGCACCCAAAGGAACAAAGTCAGGATCAACCGCCAGCGATCTTCCGGCTGTCAACGGGCGGCTCATTGCACCAATCGGACCATCAGCATCCGACAAACGGTCGATCTCACGAAAGAAGATGTACGAAGGATTATGCCAAAGCATCTTCAATCCACGAGCTGGATTATCACGGACCCATTTTCGGATACGAGATGCCGACGCCTCGTGTTCTTGCAAAAGCCCTTGCCGGATCATCTCCTTCCCGACTGATTTATAGGGGTGCCAGTTTCGACCTCCAAACCCAACGCGCAAAACAGCGCCATCTGTCAATCGAATACGCCCGGACCCCTGTATCTGAAGAAAAAACACATCTACAGGATCAGCCAGCCAGGCGACTTCTAAGCCTCGACCATTCAGAACACCCGAGGTCTCAATTTCTTTCCGAGTAAGCCAGGGCGTCCCCGAAACAACTTCATCCGGCAGGCTGTGAATTGGGAATTGATAAGGACCGGTTTGTCTGACCGACCCTTCAAGCTCTGGCTCATAATAGCCTGTGAAAAGCGCGTCCTGCCCAGCCTCAATAGCGACCGGAACAAAGTGTTCTTCAAAGAATGACCGCGCATCGGTCGGTTCAGCACTTGTCTGGCAAACCGACTCCCAACCTGGATCTCGAAGCTGATCGCAGGTGGTTTTGAAGACGGAATAGGCGGCGGAATGATCGTCGTTGGCCCAACCATTAAGGTCGGGCCAATTCAAAATTCTCGTCTCAGCTTGTGCAGCGCCGACCCCGATCATCGTCCCAAGCGCCACGATCAGCGCGCGCATCACTCGCCAGTAGCGACCAGGTACCAGTTTGGATTGTCGTCGCCCATCTTGCGCGAGAATGTCCAAACATCGCGTTGGCGCTTGATCTCGTTAGGGTTGCCTTCGATGATTTCGCCATCGCGGTTTTTGACGACAGATGTCAGCTCGGCAAGGAACTTAACTGTGACCTCGCCTTCTGACGTTGAGCGGTCGAACTCCGCTTCTTTCAGGGCAATCTCGCGCAATCCCACAAAACTTGCTTCGATCGCCAGGCCTTCTTCTTCACGGCGATCGATGACTTCTTGGAAAGTCTCCGCCACTTCGTCACTCAAAAAGTCGCGCACTTCTGAAAGATCTCCGCGCTCGAACGCCATCAGGATCATCTCGTAGGCGCCTCGCGCACCCTCTAGGAAGCTGCTCACACCAAAGCCAGGCTCGGCCATCTTCATAGCAGCCAGCGCCTTGGCGCTTGAGGAGCCGTCTTCTACATGATCGGTAATGTCGCGATCAGGTCCGCCCTCGATAACGTCGAACTCGGGGCGAGGGGAGCGTCGGCTCGGTGTCGGGCCGACAACCGGTGGCTTCTCGAAGCCATCTCGTGTTCCAAGAACGCTGCGCAGCCGCAAAATCAGAAAGACGGCGATTCCGGCAAGGACAAGAAGTTGGATCAAAGATGAGCTCATTTTCTCTCTCGAATGGCAGGGGCTTGGGTTTCTTCGCGTCAAGCCACATATGTAGGGCGTGATAAGAGCCGCGTCTACCAGCGGCCCTGCGACGAAGAGGATCAAATGCGACTGTTTTTGCTGT
>CAZMRS010000161.1:0-2377 GCA_964568435.1 uncultured Boseongicola sp.
ATACGGTCGCCGCCAAACCGTAGCGTGTGTTGTTGGCCAGTTCGACGGCCTCTGCAGGTGTTCGGAAGGTGGTGCCAACCAGAACGGGTCCGAAGATCTCTTCCTGCATCAACCGATCCGCTGTCGACAGTCCAGTGATGAGTGTAGGAGGGTAGAAGCACCCAATGGAGGGCAATTCCGTCGACGCGTGGTACACATCTCCGCCGCTCGACTGAACGAGCGACGTGATCGTCTCAAGTTGAACGGGGTCCACAATAGCGCCGACGTCGATGCACTTGTCCATCGGGTCGCCAAGCCGCAAGTTGTCCATCCGAGCCTTCAGTCGCGCATAAAACTGATCGGCGATCCCTTCCTGTACCAAAAGGCGTGATCCTGCGCAGCAGACCTGGCCCTGATTGAACCAGATTGCATCGACAAGACCTTCGATCGCGCTGTCGATGTCGGCATCATCGAAAACGATGTAAGGCGACTTCCCTCCAAGTTCCAGCGTCAGCTTTTTCCCGGAACCTGCTGTTTCTTCTCGGATTTTGCGCCCCACTGCAGTTGAACCGGTGAATGCAATTTTGTCGATATCACTGTGATTCACCACCGCCGCGCCGGTCGCGCCATCGCCCGTCACGATATTCAAAACGCCGGGTGGAACGCCAGCCTCGCGCGACAAGTCGGCAAACAGAAGAGCCGTCAATGAAGTATACTCGGCAGGCTTTAGAACCACCGTATTTCCCATTGCCAAAGCTGGCGCGACTTTCCAAGCCAGCATCAACAGCGGGAAGTTCCACGGGATAATCTGTCCGCAAACGCCGAGCGCCTCGCGGTCAGGAAGTTCGGCATCCATCAATTGCGCCATGCCAGCGTGATAATAAAAATGCCGCGCAACCAACGGGATGTCGATGTCGCGGCTTTCTCGGATGGGTTTACCGTTGTCCAAGGTCTCCAGTGTGGCGAACAAACGCGACTGCTTTTGGATGAGGCGGGCTAGGGCATAGAGAACGCGAGCCCGCGCTTTGCTATCCTTTGCCCAAGCCTTTTGAGCGCTGCGTGCCGCCTTCACCGCAAGGTTCACGTCCTTCACGCTTCCTTGGGAAACGCCAGCCAGGACGTCGCCCGTTGCCGGGTTTTTGCTGTCGAAACACTTCGCAGGTTTTGTCCAACGCCCGTCGATGAAATGGCCAAACTTGCGCTTATGGCTTTCCAGCCATTTCTTCGCTTCGCCACCGTCCTCGGGTGCGGGGCCATAATCCATCGTGTCGAATATCTCGCGGACGTTCATGCGTCACATCCTTCAGGCTTGAAAACGCGAATTGTTGAGGCGGGGTACTTGGCGAGCATAGCCTTCGGGCGGATCGGACGCGCCGAGAAATTGCCGCCGCAATTGGGGCAAACGCCGCCTAGTCGCTCGTCCACGCAGTCCCGGCAGAACGTGCACTCGAAGGTGCAAATCATCGCCTTGGTGCTGTCCGGGGGCAGGTCCACATCGCAGCATTCACAGTTGGGTTTCAACGCAAGCATCTGCCTATCCAATCGGGTGCCGGAAGCCAGCCGAATACCGGCCCGTCACGTGGTGCTCCAACTGACGTTCGATATCGCCCAGCAAGCTGGATGCGCCAAACCGGAACATGTCCGGTCTGAGCCAACGGTCGCCAAGTTCGTCTTTGATCAACGTCAGATAGGTGATCGCGTCTTTCGCCTTGGAAATCCCTCCGGCAGGTTTGTAGCCTACGCGATACCCCGTTGCCTCGTAATAAGCCCGGATTGCACGGATCATAACAAGCGAGACGGGCAAGGTCGCGTTGACGCTTTCCTTCCCAGTCGACGTTTTGATGAAGTCTGCCCCCGCCATCATGCAAACCCAACTCGCGCGGGCCACATTACGAAGCGAGCCAAGTTCGCCGGTTGCCAAGATGGCTTTCACATGAGCATCGCCACAGGCCGCGCGAAACGATTTCATTTCGTCAAAAAGCGCCTGCCAATTCTGCGTCAGCACGTGGCGGCGCGAGATCACGATGTCGATTTCCCTGGCACCCGCTTTGACGCTTTCTTCAATTTCGGCGATCCGAAGGTGCAAAGGGGACAGACCGGCTGGAAACCCGGTAGACACGGCCGCAACTGGAATGCCTGTTCCTGCAAGCGCTTTCACCGCCGCCGGGATCATGGCGTGATAAACGCAGACCGCACCGGTTGTGATGGGCCCCATGCCTAATGCATCCAAAAGGTCGGGACGGACGGGGCTTGCCGCCTTAGCGCAAAGGCGGCGAACACGACCTTCGGTGTCGTCACCCGAGAGCGTGGTGAGATCGATAAGCGTGATCGCGCGCAACAGCCAGGCAGCCTGATAGTCTTTCTTTACAGATCGACGCCCAGGCAGCGTTGCGGCCCG
>CAZMRS010000161.1:2387-6011 GCA_964568435.1 uncultured Boseongicola sp.
TTGCAGATGTGTTTGCCTGCACGGACGCGACGCGATCAAGGTCGAGCGCCGTACCGGGATTGCGCGGTTCGTGCACTTGCGGCAAATGTGCAAGGCTCGTGTCTGTTGCAGTTGCGGTTCGTGAGGACATGGCGGCAGCCTGATCTAAGGGTCACGTCAAGCGTGGCATGACCGCAGCCATTAATCAACATTGACCGTTTGGTCAAATTTTTTCGAAAACCGTCACTCGTCGAGCAAAATGGTCTTAACTGACGCGCCCGCTTCTAATGTCCTATGGACGGGGCATTTGTCGGCGATTTCCATCAGCCTTTGGCGCTGTTCGGCATCGAGCGGGCCACGTAAGCGTATCGATCGCCTGAAGGCATCGATTTTCGTGGCTTCGCCGGTATTCACGTCTTGCCCATGAACCTTGTCGTGGCTCACGTCGACCGAGACATGTTCCAGCGGCAATTGCTTGCGCCGCGCATACATGCGGATCGTCATTGAGGTACAGGCCCCAAGACCAGCGGCCAGAAATCCGTATGGGGACATGCCTTTGTTGGTTCCGCCATACGCTTCTGGTTCGTCAGCCAGCATGTGATGCGTTGGCCCCGAATTCACATCCTGCAGGAAACCATGCTCGTCAGCTTCGGAGACACGAACAATGCCTTCCGGTGCGCCTGGAGGCGGGGCAGGGTAACGCAAGTCCAGATAACGACGGCTCCATGCGGCAATGACTTCTGCTGCATATTCAGCATCTTCTGCACGGCTTACCAAATGGTCAGCATCGTCCAATGTGACGAAGCTCTTCGGATGGCGTGCGGCAACGAAGATGTTCGTCGCATTCTCAATTCCGACTGTTTCATCGCGCGGGGCATGCATGATTAGAAGTGCTTTGCCCAACTTGCCGATCGTTTCGGCCAAGGCGGTCCCTTGGACGTCCTCGACGAACCCTTTGCCAATCGTAAAGGGGCGGCCGGCCAAGGACACTTTCGCCTGACCGTCAGCCTCGATGGTATCCAACGCGTCGCCGAAATTATGCGTGACGTGGCCCGGATCGAAGGGGGCACCTATCGTCACGACTGCCTTTATGGTGTCAATCTCGGTCGCAGCCTTTAGAACAGCGGCTCCACCGAGCGAGTGACCGATTATCAAGCTTGGGGCAAAGCCGCGCTCAGCAAGAGCTTTGGATGCCTGAACCAGGTCTTCAACATTTGACGTGAAAGTAGTGTTTGCAAATTCACCCTTGGAATGCCCGAGACCGGTAAAATCAAAGCGCAGAACGGCAATGCCCATGGCCGCCAAACGCGAGGAAATCCGGCGCGCAGCGGTAATGTCCTTCCCGCATGTAAAACAATGCGCAAAAATGGCGGTCGCCAGGTGTGGACCGTCAGGCATGTCGAGGCGCGCAGCAAGCGCATCGCCTGCGTGGCCTTCAAATGTAAATCTTTCCATGCCCATAGTCTTAGCTCCGTGGTGTTTGGATGTGAACGTGTGTTCGCGTCGGGGCGAAGGCAAGGGGTGTGACATCACCGTAACGCACCCGTGACGGTCCGTAACGAAAGACACCGAGGACATTCTCATATCCGCCTAGCGGCGATCACGACTTGCAACACTGTGTGATGTGTTGTGAGTTGCCTCTTTCGCCTTTTGCATCAACACCCTACCAATGAGTCGTGCGCGCTCGAAGCGCAAAACCCCGACTACATCCACCGGGCAGGGTGTTTTCGGGTCTGGTGGCCGCCCGGCGCGGGCATTGTGTATGGACGCCCCTCGAAATTCGATGATCGGAAGCCAGTTGCAAGACGTTGTCAGCGCTTGCAAATCTGGTTGGCGCGTCCTGAAGCACCGTGGTCCGAGCCGCATTCAATTCTGGTTCATCGCGCTCATCATCGGGATCGCTGCGGGATGTGCTGCTGTCCTGTTCCGATCCGGTATCACCTTGCTTCAGCAATCATTTTATGGCGCCGACAATATTCGGATGATCCATTCGTTTGCGGAAACTCTGCCTTGGTACGTGGTTCTACTCATTCCGATCTTTGGGGGACTGACTGTCGGGCTCATACTCCATAATTTTACGTCTGACGGGAAAGTTCGGTCTGTCGCCGAGGTCATCGAAGGCGCGGCCATGAAAGACGGCCGTGTTGAGGTCAAGGAAGGTCTGGCATCAGCCGCCGCGTCGATGATAACGCTTGGAACAGGTGGTTCAACCGGTCGAGAAGGTCCGGTCGTGCATCTCGCAGCGGTTATTTCGACCTGGGTCTCAAACCGTCTGCATGCTGATGGAATCACAGGGCGCGATTTGCTTGGATGTGCCGTCGCTGCTGCAGTGAGCGCGTCCTTCAACGCCCCAATTGCCGGAGCACTGTTCGCCCTTGAGGTTGTACTTAGGCATTTCGCGGTTCACGCTTTCGCGCCCATTGTGATCGCGTCGGTCGCCGGGACCGTTATCAGCAGGCTCGCATTTGGCGATATCACGGAGTTTTCTCTGGGAGGCGTGGGTGTGTTGGCCTTTTACGTGGAGCTCCCGGCGTTTCTTATTCTCGGTCTGCTCTCGGGTCTGGTCGCTGTTCTTATGATGCGCAGCATCTTCTGGGCGGACGACTTGGGGACGTATTTCCAGCGTTATACGCGACTGCCGCGCTATCTTCGACCAGCGATTGCGGGCGCACTTCTTGGGGGGATTGCAATATATTTCCCCCACATTATCGGCGTCGGATACGAGACAACATCCGCCGCGCTCACAGGTAATCTTCTTTTGTACGACGCTGTGGTGTTTTGCGTCCTTAAGGTCGTCGCAGTTGCCATAACCATGGCCGGACGCATGGGCGGGGGCGTCTTTTCACCATCCCTCATGGTTGGTGCGCTGCTTGGTCTGGCGTTTGGACTGATTGCCACGGGACTGGCACCAAACATTTCAGGTTCGGGGACGCTCTACGCACTTGCCGGGATGGGCGCGGTTGCTGCCGCTGTGTTGGGTGCGCCGATTTCAACAACTCTGATCGTTTTCGAATTAACGGGCGACTGGCAAACAGGTTTGGCGGTGATGGTTGCCGTGTCCATGTCGACAGCCCTGGCATCTCGCCTTGTCGATCGGTCTTTCTTCCTGACGCAACTCGAACGACGCAATGTTCACCTCGCGGCTGGGCCGCAGGCTTACTTGTTGTCCATGTTCCGGGTGGCGAACGTCATGCGCGCCGCCAATGACCCGCGTGCGGCACCCGACGACGCAATTTGGGAAGCAATCGAAGGTGGATTTACCATCGATCGCAACGCAACCCTCGAACAGGCGATGCCCATATTCGAGGCCACAAACCGGCAGTTCTTGGCGGTTGTGACGCTTGGCGAAGAAGGTGAGGCGCCCCAGATTCACGGGGCTTTGTTCAATGTGGACGCGCTTCGTGCATATAACCGCGCCTTGGCAGCAACAGCCGCCGAGGAACACAGTTAACGGTTAGACTTGTTCGACCGTCACTTTGTCGCTTTCATAAAACGCCAAATGGCCGGCGATGGCTTCTACGCCTTCCTTCGGGGCCTCATAGCTCCAAGCCGCGTCCTTGATTGTCGTGCTCTTTGTGACGATTGAAAAGTAGCTGGCATCGCCCTTGTAAGGGCAGTGGCTCGTCTTTTCGGATGCGTCAAGAA